>DASYBR010000153.1:0-8544 GCA_036500645.1 Mycobacterium sp.
GCACCGCGTAGAAGGGGTGGTGGTCCGCGGCTACGGGCGCGGCGCCGAGCTGGGCTTTCCCACCGCGAACGTGGCGCCGCCGATGTATTCCGCGATCCCGGCCGACGGCGTGTACGCGGCCTGGTTCACCGTGCTCGGGCACGGACCGGTGACCGGCACCGTCGTGCCGGGGGAGCGCTACCAGGCCGCGGTGTCCGTGGGCACCAACCCGACATTCTCCGGGCGCACCCGCACCGTAGAGGCGTTCGTCCTGGATACCGCGGCTGACCTGTACGGACAGCATGTGGCGCTGGACTTCGTCGCCCGCATCCGCGGGCAGCGCAAGTTCGATTCCGTTAAGGAACTCATCACCGCGATGAACAAGGACACCGACAAGGCGCGGGGCATCCTGTCCTCCGGTTAGCCGAGCTCTGACGATTCGGGGCGCTCGCCTTCTGGCTGCTAAACTGCCGGACGACATCGGCGCGTGCTGCGGTTCGCGGTGGCCGCGCCTTGAACATTTACCTTTCGCGGACCGATTGATGGAGATAGTTTCGTGGCGCTTACAGCCGAGCAGAAAAAAGAAATCCTGGGCACTTACGGCCTGCATGACAGCGACACCGGCTCCCCGGAGGCACAGGTCGCGCTGCTGACCAAGCGGATTTCCGACCTCACCGAGCACCTCAAGGTGCACAAGCACGACCACCACTCGCGGCGGGGCCTGCTGCTGTTGGTCGGACGTCGGCGCCGGCTGCTCAAATACGTGGCCCAGATCGACGTGGCGCGGTACCGCTCACTGGTCGAGCGCCTGGGTCTGCGTCGCTGACCCACTACCCTCACTGGCCACCGATTGCTCAAATCCCCCAGGCCTGCCGGGCGGCCAGTTCGCCCGTGTAGAGTAGGAGCGTTCTGGGCCGGTTCGGCCCGAGCGAAACGGTGCGGCTACGCAGATCCGCGTGTGCCGTTCCAGCGTGTTACTGCGCACGTCACAAGGGAGCGGCCCTGTCTGCATCGGGCGGTCTTCGGTAGTGGCTGCCGGGCTCTCCGGATCTGGGGCAGGTCGGCCGCTTCGATCGATGGCCGTAGCCGTATTCAGACTTCGCTGAAGCTCTCACAGGTGACTCGCGGGCCCTCGGGCCGGCTGAGTGATCCTGCCGAGGTGCGTGTGGCAACGCGAAACAGCCGAGTACAGAGAGGCCATACGGACACCTATGTCTGTAGCTGAAATTGAAGAGGGCGTGTTCGAGTCGACCGCCACTATCGACAACGGGAGCTTCGGCACCCGCACCATCCGTTTCGAAACAGGCCGGCTGGCCCAGCAGGCCGCCGGTGCCGTCGTCGCATATCTCGACGACGAGAACATGCTGCTGTCGGCGACCACCGCCAGCAAAAGCCCGAAGGAGCACTTCGACTTCTTCCCGCTGACCGTCGATGTCGAGGAGCGGATGTATGCCGCCGGCCGCATCCCCGGTTCGTTCTTCCGCCGTGAGGGGCGTCCGTCCACCGACGCGATCCTGACCTGCCGGCTCATCGACCGGCCGCTGCGCCCGTCGTTCGTCAACGGGCTGCGCAACGAGATCCAGGTGGTGGTGACCATCATGAGCCTGGATCCCAACGACCTGTACGACGTGCTCGCGATCAACGCCGCGTCGGCCTCCACCCAGATCAGCGGTCTGCCGTTCTCCGGCCCGATCGGGGGCGTGCGGGTGGCGCTGATCGACGGCACCTGGGTTGCGTTCCCCACCGTTGAGCAGCTCGAGCGGGCCGTGTTCGACATGGTCGTCGCGGGCCGCAAAGTCGAGAACGATGTCGCCATCATGATGGTCGAGGCCGAGGCCACCGACAATGTCATCGAACTCGTCGAGGGCGGCGCCCAGGCGCCCACGGAAACCGTTGTGGCCGAAGGCCTCGAGGCGGCCAAGCCGTTCATCGCGGCGCTGTGCACCGCCCAGCAGGAGCTGGCCGAAAAGGCCGCCAAGCCCACCGGTGACTTCCCGACGTTCCCCGATTACGCCGACGACGTCTACTACTCGGTCGCCTCGGTGGCCACCGATGAGTTGGCAAAAGCGCTGACCATCGGCGCAAAGGCCGAGCGCGACGCGCGTACCGACGAGCTCAAGGCGGAGGTTCTCGAGCGGCTGGCCGGCACGTATGAAGGCCGGGAGAAAGAGATCAGCGCCGCGTTCCGCTCGCTGACCAAGAAGCTTGTCCGCCAGCGCATCCTGACCGACCACTTCCGTATCGACGGTCGCGGCATCACCGACATCCGCGCGTTGTCGGCCGAGGTCGCCGTGGTGCCGCGGGCGCACGGCAGCGCGCTGTTTGAGCGCGGCGAGACCCAGATCCTGGGTGTGACCACGCTGGACATGGTCAAGATGGCCCAGCAGATCGACTCGCTGGGGCCCGAGACGTCCAAGCGGTACATGCATCATTACAACTTCCCGCCGTTCTCCACCGGTGAGACCGGCCGAGTCGGCTCGCCCAAGCGGCGTGAGATCGGGCATGGCGCGCTCGCCGAGCGGGCCCTGATTCCGGTTCTGCCCAGCGTCGAGGAGTTCCCGTACGCCATCCGTCAGGTGTCCGAAGCGCTGAGCTCCAACGGTTCGACGTCGATGGGATCGGTCTGCGCGTCCACGCTGGCACTGCTGAACGCCGGTGTGCCGCTGAAGGCGCCGGTGGCCGGCATCGCGATGGGCCTGGTCTCCGACGACGTCGAGGTAGAAGGCCACACGGAGCGTCGCTTCGTCACCCTCACCGACATCCTCGGCGCCGAAGACGCTTTCGGCGACATGGACTTCAAGTGCGCCGGAACCAAGGACTTCGTCACCGCGCTGCAGCTGGACACCAAGCTCGACGGGATCCCGTCGCAGGTGCTCGCGGGCGCGCTCGCCCAAGCCAAGGACGCCCGGCTGACGATCCTCGAGGTCATGGCCGAGGCCATCGACGCACCAGACGAGATGAGCCCGTACGCACCTCGGGTCACCACCATCAAAGTCCCCGTGGACAAGATCGGTGAGGTCATCGGCCCCAAGGGCAAGGTCATCAACGCCATCACCGAGGAGACCGGAGCGCAGATCTCCATCGAGGACGACGGCACCGTGTTCGTGGGCGCCATCGACGGGCCCTCGGCGCAGGCCGCGATCGACAAGATCAACGCCATCGCGAACCCGCAGTTGCCGACGGTCGGCGAGCGGTTCCTCGGAACCGTGGTCAAGACAACAGATTTCGGCGCGTTCGTGTCGCTGCTGCCCGGGCGTGACGGTCTGGTTCACATCTCCAAACTCGGCAAGGGCAAGCGGATCGCGAAGGTCGAAGACGTCGTGAACGTCGGAGACAAACTGCGGGTCGAAATCGCCGATATCGACAAGCGCGGCAAGATCTCCCTCGTCTTGGTGGTCGAAGAGGACTCAGCGGATTCGGCCCCTGCCGATGCCGGGTCTGACCAGGCGGCCGCTCCTGCCGATGCCGCGACGACCGGTAGCTGAGGCATCCGGGGCGCGCCCCGGTCCCACGGGTGCCCTGCGGCGGGGCAAGCAATTCGTTGAAGCCGAGACGACGCACCTGCGTCGCACCACACTGCCCGGCGGCCTGCGGGTCGTCACCGAGTACCTTCCCGCGGTGCGTTCCGCGTCGGTCGGTGTCTGGGTCGGTGTCGGATCGCGCGACGAAGGCGGCACGGTGGCCGGGGCGGCGCACTTCCTTGAGCACCTGTTGTTCAAGGCGACGCCGACCCGCACTGCCGTGGACATCGCGCAGGCGATGGACGCCGTCGGGGGAGAGCTGAACGCGTTCACCGCGAAGGAGCACACCTGCTACTACGCGCATGTGCTCGACAGCGATCTGGAGCTGGCCATCGACCTGGTCGCCGATGTGGTGCTCAACGGGTGCTGCGCGACCGACGACGTCGAGCTGGAACGCGACGTGGTCCTGGAAGAGATCGCGATGCGCGACGATGATCCCGAGGACGCGCTGGGGGACATGTTCCTTTCGGCGATGTTCGGTGACCACCCGGTGGGCCGACCGGTGATCGGCACCGCGCAGTCGGTGTCGTCGATGACGCGGACCCAACTGCATTCGTTTCATGTCCGGCGGTACACGCCGGAGCGGATGGTGGTCGCGGTGGCCGGCAATGTCGACCACGACGAGGTGGTCGCGTTGGTGCGCGAGCACTTCGGGCCCCATCTGGTCCGCGGACGCCAACCGATCGCGCCGCGCAAGGGTGCCGGACGGATGACCGGCCGGCCCAGACTGATGCTGGGTAACCGTGATGCCGAGCAGGCCCACGTGTCGTTGGGCGTGCGCACTCCCGGGCGGACCTGGGAACACCGGTGGGCGCTGTCGGTGCTGCACACCGCGCTGGGCGGCGGCCTGAGCTCCCGGCTGTTCCAGGAGGTTCGAGAGTCGCGGGGCCTGGCCTACTCCGTCTACTCGACGGTCGACATCTTCGCCGACAGCGGCGCGCTGTCGGTGTACGCCGCCTGCCAGCCCGAGCGTTTCGCCGAGGTCATGCAGGTGACCAGCGAGGTGCTCGAATTGGTGGCCCGCGATGGCATCACCGAGGACGAATGCCGGATCGCCAAGGGCTCGTTGCGTGGCGGGCTGGTCCTCGGCCTGGAAGACTCCAGCTCCCGGATGAGCAGGCTGGGCCGCAGCGAATTGAACTACGGTAAGCACCGCACCATCGAGCACACGTTGCGGCGAATCGACCAGGTGACCGTCGAAGAGGTCAATGCGGTGGCCCACCGGCTGCTCAGGCAGCCCTACGGTGCTGCAGTTCTGGGTCCGTATGCCACCAAACGAGCACTGCCCCAACAACTTCGGGCGATGGTAAATTAGCCGAATGGTACTGGGCTTCTGGGACATCATGGTGCCCATCGTCGGTGCGCCGATGGCAGGTGGCCCGGGCACCCCGGCGCTGGCCGCGGCGGTGTCCAACGCGGGTGGGCTCGGTTTCGTCGCCGGCGGGCACCTGAGCGCGGAGCGGTTCGCCGAGGACATCGCCGCCGCGCGCGCGGCGACCACCGGCCCGCTGGGGGTCAACTTGTTTGTGCCGCAACCCAGTGTCGCCGATTGGGTCCAGTTGGACTACTACGCCGAAGAGCTCGAAGAGATCGCCGAGCACTATCACGTCGAGGTCGGTCACCCGCAGTACGGTGACGACGACGATTGGGAGCACAAGCTCGAGGTGGTGGCCGACGTAAGGCCGGAGCTGGTGTCATTCACCTTCGGCGTGCCGCCGCCCGACGTCATTCGGCGGTTCGGTGCACTCGGCCTGCTGGTGATGGTCTCGGTGACGTCGTCGTACGAGGCCGGAGTCGCCGTCGCCGCCGGCGCGGACAGCCTGGTGGTTCAGGGGCCCGGCGCCGGCGGGCACCGGGGCACGTTCGCGCCCGACATGGAGCCCAGCAACGAATCGCTGCACCACCTGTTGACCCGGATCCGCAGTACGCATGACGTGCCCCTCGTCGCGGCCGGTGGCCTTGGTACCGCGCGGGACATCGCGGCCGTCCTGCACCGGGGTGCGGTCGCCGCCCAGGTCGGCACCGCGCTGCTGCTGGCCGACGAGGCGGGCACCAACGCCGCGCACCGCACCGCCATGAAGAATCCACTGTTCGGGACCACCGTTGTCACGCGGGCGTTCTCGGGCCGGTATGCGCGCGGCCTGGAGAACGACTTCACCCGCACCTTGGACAACGTGGCACCGCTGGGCTACCCGGAGGTCAACCAGATGACATCTCCGATCCGGGAAGCGGCGGCCGCCCAGGAGGACCCGAACGGCTTTCCGCTGTGGGCCGGAACGTCGTTTCAGGACGCCCGCTCCGGCCCCGCGGCCGACATCATCGCCGAGCTCGCGCCGAACGATTGAGGCGTCAGTCCAACACACCCGCCGGGTCGGTGAACGGCAGGCCCAGGTCGCTGGCCACCTGCTCGGACAGCAGCGCGCCGTTGTGTGTCGAAAGGCCTTTGGCCAGAGCATGATCGGATCGGCACGCGGTCTGCCAGCCGCGGTCAGCGAGCGCCAGCACATACGGCATGGTCGCGTTGGTCAGCGCCACGGTCGACGTCTTCGGCACCGCGCTGGGCATGTTCGCCACGCAGTAGAACAGCGTGTCGTGCACGGTGAACGTCGGGTCGTCGTGGGTGGTCGGCCGGGAATCTTCGAAGCAGCCGCCCTGGTCGATGGAGATGTCCACCAGTACCGCACCCGACTTCATCTGAGCCACAAGTGAATTCGGGATCAGCTTGGGGGCCTTGGCGCCCGGCAGCAGGACGGCACCGATCACGAGGTCGGCGCGTTTGACGGTGTGTTCCAGGTCGTAGGCCGACGAATAGCGAGTGCGCACCTGGCCACTGAACTCCGCGTCGAGGAGTCGGAGCTTGTTGATGTTGACGTCGAGAACGGTGACGCTCGCCCCGATTCCGTTGGCGACGCGGGCGGCGTTGTATCCGGCCGTTCCGGAACCGATCACCACGACGTCGGCGGGTTTGACGCCGGGCACCCCGCCCATCAGGACGCCGCGCCCGCCGTGGGTGCGCATCAGGTGGTAGGCGCCGACCTGAGCGGACAGCCGACCTGCGACCTCGCTCATCGGAGCCAGTAACGGAAGTGCGCCGTCGGCGGTCTGCACCGTCTCGTACGCGATTGCCGTTGTCTTGGAAGCCAACAGCGCTTCGGTGCACGCATGCGAGGCGGCCAGGTGCAGATACGTGAACAGCATCTGGTTGCGCCGCAACAGGCCGTATTCGGTCTCGATCGGTTCCTTGACCTTGAGCAGCAGGTCGGCATCGGCCCAGACCTGGTCGGCCGTGTCGGCCATTTGCGCGCCCGCCGCCTTGAACTCGGCGTCGGAAATGGCCGAGCCTTCTCCAGCACCGGCCTGGACGAGCACCTCGTGGCCGCGGCGGGTCAGTTCGGTGACGCCCGCCGGGGTGATGGCCACCCGGAACTCGTTCGTCTTCGTCTCGGTCGGTACTCCGACGCGCATGATGGCCCCTCGTTTCGCAAGCAATTCTTCAAGTGTGAAGAAACTTCGGATAGGCCGCAATCGAGCCTCGCGGGTGTGTTTGCTGGCTATGATCGGCGGATGACCGACCCGTGCGTCACGGCCTCGGTGCACATCGCGGCCGGCCCCGATGTGGTGTATCGGCTCGTCACCGACCTGCCGACGCTGGCTTCGCTGGCCGAGGAGGCCGTCGCGATGGAGTGACGCAAGGGCAGCGCGGTCAGCCCGGGGGCGGTGTTCACCGGACACAACGAGGCCGGCAGCCGGCGCTGGAGCACCTGGGACCGCAGGCCCGGCTGGTTCCGCAAGGTCGCGGGCAGGGCCACCGGGGTCACGGACCGGGTGGCCGCCAACACCGAACACATCCGGCTCACCCTGCAGCGCCTCAAGCAGCGCGCCGAGACCGAGTAGCCGCAGAACCGCGGAGGTACCGATGACGCGACGCGATCCCGCCGTAGCCGTCATCGGGGCAGGCCTGTCCGGGCTTGCGTCGCAATCGTGTTGCTGCGCAGTGGTATCGGCGATGTGATGATCTACGAGAAGGCCGACGAGGTGGGGCACCTGGCGGGAGAACGCCCGGATTTCCCAATTTCTTCATGATGCTGGGGCCGCACCGTCCGGTCGGGAACCTGGCCCTGACCGCCGCGGCGTAGTCGCAGGCCGAACACATACTGCGGTGGATTCAGCGTTGGCGCCGTGGCGAATTCGACACCGTGGAGCCGACTCCGTCGGCGACCGAGAGTTTCAACGCCCAACTGCGCGCTGCGATGCCGAACACCGTGTGGACCACCGGCTGTGACAGCTGGTACCTCAACAAGGCGGGCGTGCCGGAGGTCTGGCCCTTCACGCCGGCCGAGCATCGCGCCATGTTGGCGACGACCGATCCGGCGCGCTACGACCTGCGCTGAGAAAACCCGGTACCGGCGGTTTCGCATATCTCGCCGCGTCACTATACTGGCGGCGCGTGACGTCCACCGAGAAGACGTTGATCGAGGGCTAAACGCCGAGGTAGGGGGCAGGAATGGTGACCGTCGACGACCAGGCCGCGGGGCCGCATGACGCCTCGCTGGACCATGAGCGGCTGGTTCTCGAGGCGCGCGACGTCGATTTCGACTGGTCGGAGCTGCCGTTTCACTATGTGCCCGGCGAGCCGCTCACCACGCACGTCCTCAACGTCCTGCACCTGCTGCTGCCCGCTGGGGAAGAGTTCTTCGTCGAGGTGTTCAAGCGAACGCTGCCGTTGATCAAAGACGATCAGCTTCGGCTGGATGTGCAGGGATTCATCGGCCAGGAGGCCATCCATTCCCAGGCCCACTCCGCGGTGCTGGCTCACTTCGCGGCGCGCGGCGTCGACCTGGCGCCGTACACCGACCAGATCAGGTGGTTGTTCGACACGCTGCTGGGGCCGCGGCCCAAGTGGAGCGAGCGGCGCCAGCGCAGCTGGCTGCTGGAACAGGTTTCGCTCGTGTCGGCGATCGAGCACTACACCGCGATTTTGGGGGAGTGGATCCTCGACTCACCGGCGCACGACGGGATCGGCACCGACCCGGTGATGCTCGAC
>DASYBR010000154.1:0-4628 GCA_036500645.1 Mycobacterium sp.
CGACGAATTGTCACAGCCGTTAACTCTGGACAGCTTTGCCGCCCTGCCTGCCGAGAAAAAGCCCTCGGTGCGCACCATCACCGTGCGCCAGGTCGACGTGGCTGCCCGCGAGATCACGCTCGACATCGTCGTGCACGGCGACCATGGGATCGCAGGTAAGTGGGCCTCGTCGGCCCAGCTCGGCCAGCCGATCTACCTGATGGGGCCCGGTGGGGCCTTCACGCCGGACCCGGCCGCGGACTGGCATCTGCTGGCCGGCGACGAATCGGCCCTGCCGGCGATCGGGGCGGCGCTGGAAGCGTTGCCGCCCAGCGCGATCGGCAAGGCGTTCATCGAGGTCGCCGGGCCGCAAGACGAGATCGAGCTGACCGTGCCCGAAGGCATCGAGGTGCACTGGGTCTACCGCGGCGGCCGGGCCGACCTGGTTCCCGAGGACCGGGCCGGCGACCACGCGCCCCTGATCGAGGCGGTCAAGACCACCCCGTGGCTCCCGGGGCAGGTGCACGTCTTCATCCATGGCGAGGCCCAGGCCGTCATGCACAATCTGCGGCCCTACATCCGCAAAGAGCGCGGCGTGGACGCGAAATGGGCGTCGTCGATCTCCGGTTATTGGCGGCGCGGCCGCACCGAAGAGACGTTCCGCCAGTGGAAGAAACAGCTGGCCGAGGCCGAGGAGGCCGGGGCCTCGTAGGGGGCTCGTCAGGCCGATCGGCGGCTGGCATTCTCTAGCGCATGGCATTGTCACCCCGTTTCGGGGACTACCAGAATGAGATCTACCTGCAGGGCCTGGCCGGCGTGGTGCCCTCGCTGCCGATGGTCTTCGCCGACCTGGAGGCCAGGGCCGCCACGACCATGCCGCCCTCGGTCTGGTCGTACGTCGCAGGCGGAGCAGGCGACGAACGCACCCAGCGGGCGAACGCGCAGGTATTCGAGCGATGGGGACTCATTCCGCGGATGTTCGTCGGGGCCGCCGAACGTGACCTGTCCGTCGATCTGTTCGGTCTGACCTTGCCGACGCCGGTGTTCATGGCGCCGATCGGTGTCATCGGCATCTGCGCCCAGGACGGCCATGGCGACCTGGCCACCGCACGCGCGGCCGCGCGCACCGGCGTCCCGATGGTCGCCTCCACGTTGACCGTCGACCCGATGGAAGACGTCACCGCCGCCCTGGGTGACACACCGGGGTTCTTTCAGCTGTACACGCCCAACGACCGCGAGCTGGCCGCCAGCTTTGTGCATCGCGCCGAGGCGGCCGGCTTCAAGGGCATCGTCGTCACGCTCGACACCTGGGTCACGGGCTGGCGCCCGCGCGACCTGAGCACGTCGAACTTCCCGCAGCTGCGCGGGCACTGCCTGGCCAACTACACCAGCGACCCGGTCTTCCGCGCCGGCCTGCAGCGCTCCCCGGAGGACGACCCGCAAGGCGCGGTGCTGCGCTGGGTCCAGGTGTTCGGGTCGGCGCTGACCTGGGACGACCTTCCCTGGTTGCGCTCGTTGACCGACCTGCCGCTGCTGGTGAAGGGCATCTGTCACCCCGACGACGCTCGCCGCGCCAAGGACGGCGGCGTCGACGGCATCTACTGCTCAAACCACGGCGGACGCCAGGCCAACGGCGGCCTGCCCGCGCTGGATTGCCTGCCCGGGGTGGTCGAAGCGGCCGACGGGCTGCCGGTCCTGTTCGACTCCGGCGTCCGTAGCGGCGCCGACGTGATCAAGGCGCTCGCGCTGGGCGCCACCGCGGTCGGTATCGGCCGCCCCTATGCGTACGGCCTGGCGCTCGGCGGCGTCGACGGCATCGTCCACGTGCTGCGCACGATGCTGGCCGAAGCGGACCTCATCATGGCCGTCGACGGCTATCGCGCGCTCAAAGATCTCACCCCGGACACACTTCGGCGCGTCGACTGAGCCCGGCCTCGCCCACCTGCCAACGTGAGGGCGTGGAGGCAATCCTCGAGGAGTTCGACGAGTACCTGGCGCTGCAATGCGGTCGTTCAGCGCACACCCGGCGGGCCTATCTCGGCGACCTGCGCTCGCTGCTCGCGTTCCTCGAACAGGGGGGCGGCCTGGACGCGTTGAGCCTGCCGATCTTGCGCTCGTGGTTGTCCAGCGCGGCCGCGGCCGGTGCTGCCCGCACCACGCTGGCGCGTCGCACCTCGGCGGTCAAGGCTTTCACCGCATGGGCCGCGCGGCGCGGCCTGCTGACCAGCGACCCTGCGGCCCGGTTGCAGGTGCCCAAGGCACATCGCACCCTGCCGTCGGTGTTACGCCAGGACCAGGCCGCTGACGCCATGGCCGCCGCCAAATCCGGTGCCCAGCAAGGTGATCCGATGGCGCTGCGGGACCGGCTGATAGTCGAGATGTTGTATGCCACCGGAATCCGGGTGAGCGAGCTGTGCGGCCTGGACATCGACGACGTCGACACCGGGTATCGGCTCGTCCGGGTCCTCGGGAAGGGCAACAAGCAACGCACCGTGCCCTTCGGGATGCCGGCCGCCGAAGCACTCGGTGCCTGGCTGACCCAAGGACGCCCCGCTCTGGTGACCGCGGAGTCGGGCCCGGCGCTGCTGCTGGGCGCGCGGGGCCGGCGGATCGACGTGCGCCAGGCGCGCACGGTCGTGCACCAGACCGTCGCCGCGGTGGACGGCGCTCCCGACATGGGACCGCACGGGCTGCGGCACAGCGCGGCCACCCACCTGCTCGAAGGCGGAGCTGACCTGCGGGTGGTCCAGGAGTTGCTCGGCCACTCGAGCCTGGCGACCACCCAGCTCTACACCCACGTCGCAGTGTCGAGGTTGCGGGCGGTGCACGATCAGGCCCACCCCCGGGCCTAGCGGTTCAAGGGTGGACTGATGGCGCCGAATGTGTGCCCAGGGCGCCCTGACGGACACGCAAAGCCACACTCAAATCAGGTCAGTTCAACGGTTTGAGCCGGATCGGAACCGACTTCAGCAGGCCCAGCGGATCGACGTAGTCCGCACCCGATGCCGGACCCCACATCGCGCCCCAGTGCAGACACGCCGCCGCCCGGCAACCGGCGTGCCCGGCCTCCAACTCACCGATCACGGTCGCGGTCGTCACCGACTGCCCGACCCGCACGACCGCCCGGACCGGCTCGTAGCTGGTGTGCAATCCGCCGGGGTGAGCCAGCGAGACCACCGGGCGTCCGGCCAACAGCCCGGCGAACACCACGGTGGCGACGCCCGCGGCGTACACCGGCTGCCCGGGGGTTCCGGCCAGGTCCACGCCGCGGTGGCCGGGTTTCCAGTCGGGGGACGGGGCGTCGAACGCCCGCGCGACGGCCGGCGCCGGGCGCAGCGGCCAATCGAGTCGCCCGTCGTCCGCCGCCGCCGGGAGCGCGCTGAACAGACCCAAGGACAGCATCAGCGCCAGCCACCGCATCCGAGGAGTCCACCGCGGCGCCGACCACGGCGCCAGCCATGCCCGCCCGAGCTGTGGAAAAGGCACCCGCTGATTCGGTGTAAACTGCTGGTCGCAGCTCGCTTGCGGGCTGACTTCGCGCGCCTGTACCGCGTCTCTGAGTTTCATAGGAGTTCGCATCGCATGCCGGGCGGTCCCGTTTCACGACGGGTCCGGCATCGCAGCAGACGCCAGGGCCCGGCATCACCCGATGCCAGGCGACAACCGACACACGAAAGCTGGGCTAACCATGGCCGTCGTGACCATGAAACAGCTGCTTGACAGCGGCACCCACTTCGGGCATCAGACCCGTCGTTGGAATCCCAAGATGAAGCGGTTCATCTTCACCGACCGCAACGGCATCTACATCATCGACCTGCAGCAGACGCTGACCTATATCGACAAGGCGTACGAGTTCGTCAAGGAGACCGTCGCCCACGGTGGCAGCATCATGTTCGTCGGCACCAAGAAGCAGGCGCAGGAGTCCGTCGCGGCCGAGGCGACCCGTGTCGGCATGCCGTTCGTGAATCAGCGCTGGCTGGGCGGGATGCTCACCAACTTCTCCACCGTGCACAAGCGGCTACAGCGCCTCAAGGAGCTCGAGGCGATGGAGCAGACCGGTGGCTTCGAGGGGCGCACCAAGAAGGAAATCTTGATGCTGACCCGCGAGAAGAACAAGCTGGAGCGCAGCCTCGGCGGTATCCGTGACATGGCGAAGGTGCCCTCGGCGATCTGGGTCGTCGACACCAACAAGGAGCATCTCGCGGTCGCGGAGGCTCGTAAGCTGAACATCCCGATCATCGCGATCCTGGACACCAACTGCGACCCCGATGAGGTCGACTACCCGATCCCGGGCAACGACGACGCGATCCGCTCGGCGGCGCTGCTGACCAAGGTGATCGCCTCCGCGGTCGCCGAGGGCCTGCAGGCCCGCGCCGGCGTGGGCCGCGGCGATGGCAAGCCCGAGGCCGAAGCCGCCGAGCCGCTCGCCGAATGGGAGCAGGAGCTGCTGGCATCCGCGACCACGACGGCAACATCGACAGCCACCACCGACGCCGCTGGAGGCGCAACCGAACTAACTCCCACGGAAGGCTGATATGGCGAATTTCACCGCTGCCGACGTCAAGCGGCTTCGGGAACTCACCGGTGCCGGAATGCTGGACTGCAAGAACGCGCTCAGCGAAGCCGACGGCGAATTTGACAAGGCGGTC
>DASYBR010000155.1:0-10485 GCA_036500645.1 Mycobacterium sp.
CGCCGTCGCCCAGGATTGCACCAGGCAATTCGGCGGCCGCTTCGCCATTCAGCAGATAAGCCTGCCCAGAGCCCCCGGCGAGCAGCGACTGCAGCTGGCCCGCCGGCTGACCGGTCACGACCGAACGTTGGACGTGATGTCACTGGACGTGGTGTGGACGGCGGAGTTCGCCGAGGCGGGGTGGGCACTGCCGCTGTCCGACGATCCCGAGGGGCGAGCCGACGCCGATGCCACGGTTGACACCTTGCCGGGCCCGCTTGCCACCGCCCGTTGGAAGGGCAAGCTGTACGGTGCACCGGTCACCACCAACACCGAATTGCTCTGGTACCGACCAGATTTGGTGAATCAACCGCCGAGGGATTGGGATCAAATGGTGGCCGAGGCTACCAGACTGCACGCGGCGGGTCAGCCCAGCGAGATCGCCGTGCAGGCCAACGAAGGCGAAGGGCTGGTGGTGTGGTTCAACACCCTGCTGGCGAGCGGTGGCGGGCAGGTTCTCTCCGAGGACGGCCGGCACGTCACGCTGACGGACACGCCCGCGCACCGGGCCGCCACCGTCCATGCGCTGCAGATCCTCAAGTCGGTGGGCAGCGCTCCCGGCGCCGACCCGTCGATCAGCCGCACCGACGAGGGCACCGCGCGGCTGGCGATCGAACAGGGTAGGTCCGCGCTCGAAGTCAACTGGCCGTACGCGCTGGCGTCCATGCTGGAGAACGCGGTCAAGGGCGGTGTGCCCTTCCTGCCGCTCAACCGGAATCCGCAGTTGGCCAACAGCATCAACGACGTCGGGACGTTCGTGCCCAACGACGAGCAATTCCGCATCGCGTATGAGGCCAGCGAGAAGGTCTTCGGCTTCGCGCCGTATCCCGGTGTGGCGCCGGGCCGGCCGGCCAAGGTGACGATCGGCGGAGCGAACCTGGCGGTGGCCAGCACCACCCGGCACCGTCCGGAGGCCTTCGAAGCGGTGCGCTGCCTGCGCAGCCTGCAACATCAGAAATACGTTTCGATCGAAGGAGGCCTGCCCCCGGTACGCACCTCGCTGTACTCTGACTCGCAATTCCAGGCCAAGTACCCGATGTACACCGTGATTCGACGGCAACTCACCGACGCCGCGGTGCGCCCGGCAACGCCGGCCTACCAGGCGGTGGCCATCCGGCTCGCGGCTACCCTGAGCCCCATCACCGAGATCGAGCCGGAGCGGACCGCCGACGAACTGAATACGCAGGTGCAGAAGGCCATTGACGGGAGGGGGCTGCTGCCGTGATGACCTCGGCTCCAGCGTTGCCCGAAACGCTTGCACAACAACGCCTCTCCGATGGTGCGCGCCGCCGCCCCGGCGGCCGCTCGCCGGACCGACGACTGGCCTTCCTGTTGGTCGCGCCCGCGGCGATCCTGATGCTGGGGGTGACGGCCTATCCCATCGGCTATGCCGTGTGGCTCAGCCTGCAGCGCAACAACCTTGCCAGTCCGAACGACACCGCGTTCATCGGCCTGAATAATTACCTGACGATCTTGACCGACCGGTATTGGTGGACCGCGCTGACGGTGACGCTGGGCATCACGGTGGTTTCGGTGTCGGTCGAATTCGTGCTGGGGTTGACGCTGGCGCTGGTGATGCACCGCACCTTGGTCGGTAAAGGCCTGGTGCGCACCGCGGTTCTGATCCCGTACGGCATCGTCACCGCGGTCGCGTCGTACAGCTGGTTCTACGCGTGGACGCCGGGGACCGGCTACCTGGCCAACCTGCTGCCGCACGGCAATGCGCCTCTGACGCAACAGATCCCGTCACTGGGCATCGTCGTCATGGCGGAGGTCTGGAAAACCACGCCGTTCATGTCGCTGCTGCTGCTCGCCGGATTGGCCCTGGTTCCCGAGGATCTACTGAAAGCGGCCGAAGTCGACGGCGCAGGCGCCTGGCGGCGCCTGACCATGATCATCCTGCCGATCATCAAACCCGCGGTGGTGGTTGCCCTGCTGTTCCGGACGCTGGACGCCTTTCGCATCTTCGACAACATCTACGTGCTGACCAATGGCGCCAACAACACCGATTCCGTGTCAATCCTCGGTTACGACAACCTGTTCAAGGGTTTCAACGTCGGACTCGGGTCAGCGATCAGTGTGCTGATCTTCGTCTGCGTGGGCATCATCGCGCTGATCTTCATCAAGGTCTTTGGCGCCGCAACGCCCGGTGGTGACGTCGATGGCCGCTAAGCAGGAGAGCGCGCGACGCGCCCTCGTCTGGGCGGTCATCGACACCCTGGTGGTGGTCTACGCGATCCTTCCGGTGCTGTGGATCCTCAGCCTCTCACTCAAACCGACGTCAACGATCAAGGACGGCAAGCTGATTCCGTCGTCGATCACTTTCGACAACTACCGCGGCATCTTTCGGGACGATTTCTTCAGCTCTGCGCTGATCAACTCCGTCGGGATAGGCCTGATCACCACCGCGATCGCGGTGCTGCTCGGCGCAATGGCGGCCTACGCGATCGCGCGGCTGAAGTTCCCGGGCAAGCGCCTACTCGTCGGCGCCGCCCTGTTGATCACGATGTTCCCGGCGATCTCACTGGTGACACCGCTCTTCAATATCGAACGGCAGGTCGGTTTGTTCGACACCTGGCCGGGCTTGATCCTGCCCTACATCACGTTCGCGCTGCCGCTGGCCATCTACACGTTGTCGGCATTCTTCCGGGAGATCCCGTGGGATCTGGAGAAGGCGGCGAAAATGGACGGGGCCACGCCCGCACAGGCTTTCCGCAAGGTGATCGTCCCGCTGGCGGCGCCCGGGGTGGTGACCGCCGCGATCCTGGTGTTCATCTTCGCCTGGAACGATCTGCTGCTGGCGCTGACGTTGACCGCCACCAAGGCGGCCATCACCGCGCCCGTCGCGATCGTGAACTTCAGCGGCAGTTCGCAGTTCGAGGAGCCCACGGGGTCAATCGCGGCGGGTGCAATCGTCATCACGGTCCCCATCATCGCTTTTGTTCTAATCTTCCAACGACGAATCGTCGCCGGGTTGACCTCTGGCGCTGTGAAGGGATAGCTCGATGGCCGAGATTGTGCTGGACCACGTCAGCAAGAGCTACCCGGATGGCGCGACGGCGGTGCATGACCTGAACATCACCATTGCCGACGGCGAATTCCTCATCCTGGTAGGGCCTTCCGGCTGCGGTAAAACTACGACGCTGAATATGATTGCCGGGCTTGAAGAGATCTCCTCGGGCGAGCTGCGCATCGGCGGCGATCGAGTGAACGAGAAGGCGCCCAAGGATCGCGACATCGCGATGGTTTTCCAGTCTTACGCCCTCTACCCGCACATGACGGTGCGGCAGAACATCGCATTCCCGCTGACGCTGGCCAAGATGAAAAAAGCCGAGATCGCGCAGAAGGTCTCCGAAACCGCCAAAATCCTCGATCTGACCGAGCTCTTGGACCGCAAGCCGTCACAGCTGTCGGGTGGACAGCGGCAGCGGGTCGCGATGGGCCGGGCAATCGTGCGTCATCCCAAGGCTTTTCTGATGGACGAGCCGTTGTCGAACCTGGATGCCAAACTGCGCGTTCAGATGCGCGGCGAAATCGCCCGGCTGCAAAAGAGGCTGGGCACCACGACCGTCTACGTCACGCACGACCAGACCGAGGCCATGACGCTGGGCGACCGGGTGGTGGTGATGCACTCCGGCGTCGCACAGCAGATCGGCACACCCGACGAGCTCTACGAACATCCCGTCAATCTTTTCGTCGCGGGGTTCATCGGTTCGCCGGCCATGAACTTCTTCCCGGCCACCTTGACGCCCGTCGGGCTGACGCTGCCCTTCGGCGAGGTGATGCTGGCTGCGGAAGTGCAGCAAGTGATCGCGCAGCACCGGAAACCGGAGAACGTCATCGTCGGGGTCCGGCCCGAGCACCTGGCCGACGCCGCACTGATCGACGGCTACCAGCGGATCAGGGCGCTGACATTCGAGGTCAAGGTCGACTTGGTCGAATCCCTTGGTGCCGACAAGTATCTGTACTTCTCCACCGCGGGGTGGGCCGCGCACTCGGCTCAGTTGGACGAGCTGGCAGCCGAGTCGGATGCCCACGAAAACCAGTTCGTGGCAAGGGTTCCCGCCGAATCCAAAGCGGCCATCGGACAGCCCGTCGAGTTGGCGTTCGACACCACCAAGCTCGCCGTCTTCGACGCGGACTCCGGAGCGAATCTGACCATCGCGCCGTCCGGGGCGCAGTGACGAACGCGTTGGACCAGGTGCGCGCACACGTGCGCGACCACTTCGCCGGCCTCGAGCCCGATTCGGCGAGCGTGACCTTTCTGGGCACCGAGCCCATCGAGGTGTTGCGATTTCGCGCGACCGACGGATTGGTGCATTACGTGTCGCTGGGGTGCTCGCGCCATCCGATGACCGATCCGACGCAAATCCTTGCTGACCCGCAGCTCGGTCCGCGCGCCGAAGTTGTGCTGTCGCTGCGTGATCCCGGCCCGGCCACCGGCATCGCCCGTACCGTGGCGGTGCTGGCGGCATCCCCGGCCGTTGACGGTCTGGTGCTGACAGTCGACGCGCTCGTCGACCTCGGCTGCGCGCTGTGGGCATCACCTTCGCGGCGGGTGCCGTTCACCGCGGTGTTGTTGGGGCACAGCGACATCGCCGATCTGGCTTTGGAGCCTCCGCGCGATCCGGTGCAATTCCTATCGGCGACGCCGGTCACCGCGACGGAAGCGGCCTGGGTGCGACTCAAGGGCGCAGAGGCGATGCGACAGGCCTGGCAGAACGACGGCGTCGACGTGCTGAATCCGAATCGTCCTGCAGCACAACCGACTTGATGACGTGACCGGCCGGCGCTAGAGCCAGTTGTTGCGCCTGAACTGGAAGTACAGCACCAGACACGTGACCGTCATAGCCGCCATCACGCCCGGGTAGCCCCATGTCCAATCCAGTTCGGGCATGAAGTGGAAGTTCATGCCGTAGATGGCGGCGACCATGGTTGGCACCGCCAAGATACCGGCCCAGGCCGCCATCCTGCGCATGTCGTTGTTCTGCTGCATGCCGACCCGGGCCAACGCCGCCTGCACCAGCGAATTGAGCATGTCGTCGTAGCTGGCGATCTGGTCTGCGGCCTCGGAGTGGTGATCGGCGACGTCGCGCAGGTAGCGCCGCAGTTCTTTCGAGATCAGGTCCTTGTTCTCCACCTGGATTCGATGGAACGCGACGGACAGCGGGTTGACGCATCGCCGTAGCTCGACGACCTCACGCTTGAGCAGATAAATCGGCTCCACGTCCAGCTTGCGACCCGGCGCGAACGCCAAAGCCTCGATGCTGTCGATGTCATCCAGCATCAAACCGCTCACCTCAAGGTAGTGGTCCACCACGTGGTCGGCGATGGCGTGCATCACCGTGTACGGCCCCAGGCGCATCTGTTCGGGGTCGGCGTCCATCCGCCTGCGCACTTCCGACAGTCCGCCGTGTTCGCCGTGCCGGACCGTGACCACGAAATCCCGGCCGACGAACACCATGATCTCGCCGGTTTCCACGATCTCGCGCGCCAGCACCACCGATTCGTGCTCGACATAGTTGACGGTTTTCAGAACGAGAAACAGCGTGTCGTCGTACCGCTCGAGCTTGGGCCGCTGATGCGCGCACACCGCGTCTTCGACGGCCAACGCGTGCAGCCCGAATACGTCGGCCACGTCCTGCATCTGTTCGTGATCGGGCTCACGCAAGCCGACCCAGACGAACGCCTCATGTCCGAGCATTTCAATCTCGCGCACTTTGTTGAGGGCGGTTCGGTAGGTGAACTTGCCGGGCAGCCGGTAGCCCTCGGCGTAGACGGCACAGTCGATCAACGCGTCGGGCCGCGGCTGGGGGGCCACGGGCTCCTCTGGTTGCGGCGGCTGAGCAAGAGGTCGCAGTGCCTCGGGCAATGCGTCGAATCCCTGGAACACATCCACCTCCGATCACAGCGCAGGTCGGCTGGGCGGTGATCATGCTACGCGTCCCAGGCGTACGGAGGCGCAACAACCGAGTCGGGAGAAAAGCCCTGGTACTGGACCGGAGGTCGACGGCCAACCAGGGTGCGCTAGTTTCGTGCCGAGACCCGAAAACGAACTTCTCCATAAGGGGTAAATCGACGTGAGCGCAAGTCCTCTCAAGGTCGCCGTCACCGGCGCCGCCGGCCAGATCGGCTACAGCCTGTTGTTCCGCCTGGCGAGCGGTTCGCTGCTGGGCCCCGACCGCCCGATCGAGCTGCGGCTGCTCGAGATCGAGCCCGCGCTCAAGGCGCTCGAGGGTGTGGTGATGGAGCTCGACGACTGCGCCTTCCCGCTGCTGTCCGGCGTTGAGATCGGCGCGGACGCTAACAAGATCTTCGACGGCGTGAACCTGGCCCTGCTGGTCGGCGCTCGACCGCGCGGCCCGGGCATGGAGCGCAGCGACCTGCTGGAGGCCAACGGCGCGATCTTCACCGCGCAGGGCAAGGCGCTAAACTCCGTCGCCGCCAGCGACGTGCGCATCGGCGTGACGGGCAACCCGGCCAACACCAACGCGCTGATCGCGCTGAGCAACGCCCCCGACATCCCGAAGGAGCGGTTCTCCGCGCTGACCCGCCTGGACCACAACCGGGCGATCTCGCAGCTGGCCAAGAAGACCGGTGCCGCGGTCACCGACATCAAGAAGGTGACCATCTGGGGCAACCACTCGGCCACCCAGTACCCCGACATCTTCCACGCCGAGGTCGGCGGCAAGAACGCGGCCGAGGTGGTCAATGACCAGAACTGGATCGAGAACGACTTCATCCCGACCGTCGCCAAGCGGGGCGCCGCGATCATCGAAGCGCGCGGCGCCTCCTCGGCCGCGTCTGCGGCGTCGGCCACCGTCGACGCAGCCCGCTCGTGGCTGCTGGGCAGCCCGGACGGTGACTGGGTGTCGATGGCGGTCTTCTCCGACGGCTCCTACGGCGTGCCCGAAGGCGTCGTGTCGTCGTTCCCGGTGACCACGAAGGACGGCGACTGGTCCATCGTGGAGGGGCTGGAGATCGACGATTTCTCCCGCGGCCGCATCGACAAGACCACCGCCGAGCTGGTCGAGGAGCGCACCGCCGTGACGGAGCTCAAGCTGATCTGACCGGGCCCAACGCGAATTAGGCCTACTAATGAGTAGTCAGTACCCTGGGGCGCGTGTCCGAATTGCTTGAATCGATACAGAGTCGCGCCGAGCAGGGGGCGATCACTGACGCGGAGATCTTCGAGGCACACGTTGGCGGCAAGCTTTCCGTAGGCCTGACAGCTCCCCTGAACACCCAGCGCTCGCTATCCATCGCCTACACGCCGGGCGTGGCGCAAGTGAGTCGGGCGATCGCCGCCGATCACACGCTGGCCGCGCGCTACACCTGGGCGGGCGCGCTGGTCGCCGTCGTCAGCGACGGCAGCGCCGTGCTCGGATTGGGCGACATCGGCCCGGCGGCGTCGCTGCCGGTGATGGAAGGCAAGTGCGCGCTGTTCAAGGAGTTCGCCGGACTGGACGCGATCCCGATCGTGCTGAACACCAAGGATCCCGACGAGATCGTGGAGACTCTGGTGCGACTGCGACCGACGTTCGGTGCGGTCAATCTGGAGGACATCTCGGCGCCGCGCTGTTTCGAGATCGAACGACGGGTCATCGAAGAGCTGGACTGCCCGGTGATGCACGACGACCAGCACGGCACCGCGATCGTGGTGCTTTCGGCGCTGATGGGCGCCAGCAAGCTGCTCGGCCGTGACATGGCGTCGCTGAAGGTGGTGGTCTCCGGTGCCGGCGCCGCCGGCATCGCGTGCTCGAATCTCCTTCTCGCAATGGGTGTTTCGGATATCACCGTGGTGGACTCGCGCGGAATTCTGCACCCCGGGCGCGACGACATGAACATCGTCAAGTCCGACCTGGCGCGGCGCAGCAATCCGCGGGGCCTCTCCGGCGGCATCGTGGAGGCGCTCGAGGGGGCCGATGTGTTCCTCGGGCTGTCGGCGGGTGTGGTTCCCGAAGAGTTGATCGCCACCATGGCGCCCAACGGGGTCGTGTTCGCGCTGTCCAACCCGGACCCGGAGATCCACCCCCACGTCGCCGCCAAGTACGCGGCGGTGGTGGCCACCGGCCGCAGTGACTTCCCGAATCAGATCAACAACGTGCTGGCCTTCCCCGGCGTGTTCCGCGGTGCGCTGGATGCGGGGGCGCGGCGGATCACCCAGAAGATGATGGTCGCCGCGGCTACGGCGATCTTCTCCGTCGTCAGCGACGACCTCGCTCCCGACCGGGTCGTTCCCAGCCCGCTGGACCTACGCGTCGGCGAGGCGGTTGCCAAGGCGGTCGCCCTGGCCGCAGAAACCTCCGACAACGCAGGGTGAGGATCGGCAGGCTGGCGGCGCCGCTGCTCGCCGCCCTGCTCGCAGTTGCCGGCTGCACGACCGGCACCGGTGACCAGCGGGGGAGTCCGGATGTGGTTGTCGGGTCACAGCCGGAACCCGAGTCGACGCTGCTGGCCGCCGTCTACGTCGCCGCGTTGCGCTCGTACGGTTTCGGGGCGAAAGCGCAGACCGCCGTCGACGCGATGGCCCAATTGGACTCGGGCGCGTTCACCGTCGTTCCCGCCCTCACCGGCCGCACCTTGCAGACCTTGCAGCCCGGCGCGGTAGCGGTGTCGGACACCGCGGTCTATCGGGCGATGGTGGCCGCGCTACCCGAGGGCGTCGCCGCGGGCGACTACACGACGGCCGCCGAAGACAAACCCGTGCTGCTCGTGAGCGGGCCGACCGCCAAGGCGTGGGGCGGCAGCGGTGTCAGCGCAGACCTGAGTGCGCTGTCACCACACTGCGCCGGCCTGGTCGTGGGGACGGTTACCGGACACCCCACACCCTCGTCGGTCGGCACCTGCCGGCTTCCCGTTCCGCGTGAATTTCCCGACGAGACAACGATGTTCGCCGCGGTCCGGGCCGGGCAGCTGACCGCGGGCTGGACGACCACCGCCGACCCGGGCATTCCGGGTGACCTGGTCGCCCTGGCCGATAGCAAACCCGCGCTGATACGAGCCGAGAACGTGGTGCCGCTCTACCGCCGCAACGCGCTGAGCGATCGGCAGCTGCTGGCTATCAACGAAGTCGCCGGCGTGCTGGACACCGCGGCCCTGGTCGACATGCGCCGGCAGGTGGCGGGTGGGGCCGACCCGCAGGCGGTGGCCGGAGCATGGCTGTCCGAGCACCCCCTGGGGCGCTGAGAATTCAGCCCTTGATGAGCAACCGGTGCACGGCGTGCTTGACCCGGTTCATGACGGGGCCCGCCAGCAGCCGGTCGTGTCCCGAACCCGTCAGCCGCACCAGTAGATCCATGGCCTTGACTTCCGATCCGATCAGCACGCGCGCCTTGTTTTTGCCGACGGCCTCGAGGATGATCTGAGCGGCTCGCTGCGGCGTGGTCTTGGCCTGTTGTTCCTCGAACTGGTTGGTCAGGCCGGCCTTGTCGAGCCCGTCGGCGAAGGCGGCGTTGCGGGCAAACGCCGTTTGCACGCCGCCGGGGTGCACGGTGGTCACCTTCACCGGGTGGCCGGCAGCCGCCATCTCCTGCCGCAGCGCATCGGTGAATCCCCGGACCGCGAACTTTGCTGAGACGTATGCCGCCTGCCCGGGCGCCGAAAACAGGCCGAGCGCGCTCGAGATGTTGATGACGTGTCCGGCGCCGGAGGCGATCAGGTGCGGGAGAAACGCCTTGGTGCCGTTGACGACGCCCCAGTAGTCGACGTCCATCACGCGTTCAATGTCCTTGAACCGGGCGGCTTCGATGGATCCGATGAACGTGATGCCGGCGTTGTTGTAGATCTGGTTGACCGTGCCGAAGTGGTCGTTGACCGCGTCGGCGTAGCTCAGGAACTCCTCGCGTTCGGTCACGTCCAGTTGGTCCGCTTTGACCGGCACACCGATCGCCTTCAGCTGATGCTCGGTTTGCATCAGTCCCTCGGTGTTGACGTCGCTGATTGCCAGGCTTGCACCCGCTCGACCCAACTCGACCGCCAACGCCTGGCCGATGCCCGAACCCGCACCCGTCACCACGGCAACTTTGCCAGCAAAGCTCTGCATGAGCACCTTCCTCCGTGCCCCCGAACGTTCAGGTTAACCGGCGTTGTCCGATTGTTTACCGGGGGACTGACAAAGCCGAGGCGAACGCTATCGCGCATCATGTCATCGTCGCCAGCCGCACGACTCCGACGTGCGCCACGAGGCGGCTTGCTGCGGTTTAGACTTTGGGCATCAATCGGCCCATGACGGGCCCGAACAGCTGCTGGTATCCCGATCCGGTCAGCCGCACCAAGATATCCAAGACCTTGGCGTCTCCACCTACCAGCACCCGAGCCTTCTTCTTGCGGACCGCCTCGAGGATGATCTCGGCGGCACGATGCGGAGTGGTCCTGGCCAGCCGTTTGTCGAACAACTTGGCCAGCTCGGCCTGGTCGAGTCCTTCGGCGGTGGTGGCGTTGCGG
>DASYBR010000156.1:0-12786 GCA_036500645.1 Mycobacterium sp.
GACGCTGCGGGCCGACAATTCACCGCACGTGGTGGCGGTGGGTTTCACCTTTGACCCCAAGACACACATCGCTCGGGTCATCACCACCGGAGGTTCGCAAAAGGCGGTCAACGCCGACCGTGGCGGGGTGGCCGTGCTCAGTCAGGTCGACGGCGCGCGGTGGCTGTCGCTCGAGGGCCGGTCCAAGGTGAACAGCGATGTCAACGCCGTGCGCGACGCCGAATTGCGGTACGCGCAGCGCTATCGAACACCGCGACCCAACCCGCGTCGGGTGGTCATCGAGGTTCAGGTGGAGCGGGTGCTCGGGTCGTCGGATCTGCTGGACCGGGGCGAGAATTAGCTTCGCGCGGTCCGGGCGCGGTGATGTTGGCCGGCAGAGCGGGCGCCTGCAACACGCCGGCGCCCCCGCCAAGCCTGGAGGCTGCTTCCGCCCTCGAATAGTTCGACGCGCCTTGTTGAATGACGGCCCCACTATGCCGGCAGGCATTGACGGCCGCGGCCGCGGCTTTCAGTAGCGACTCCGCCGCATCCTGGTACGCAAGCCCGAACACCATACCCGCGACATCCAGGCTGGTGTGCGCCGCGAAACCCGCGGCCAGAACAGTCATGTCAGCGGCAAGGCCGTCACCGACGGCGACCACGGCACCACCCGCGGCGAACAACGCCTCGGGATCAACCACCAGTGGAGCCACGGCGGAATTCTTGCCCAGGCGGCTCGCCGCCGCTATTCACCCTATGGTCGCCCCGCCAAGCTAGCGACGATCAATCAGCTCCACAACTCATCCATCAACAGCCGTCAACGTGATCCGGTGGCGTCCCGGCGGCACCGCGACGGTCGGGCCGGCCGGCTGCCCATCGAGTTGCACATCGACCCCTTCAGGCAACCCGCCGAGCGTGATCTGTGCGGCAGTATCGGTGGCCACCGTGACCATCGAGGCCGGCAACGCGGCCAGCCCGGCACGCTTGATATCGACCGTGAGGCTCGCCACGCCCGTGAGCCGCAACGTCAGATACGGCAACGGATCTACCGATGGCCCCACCCGCCAGTCCAGCTCGCTGTACACGCCGGGCGTCGGCTCGAAATCCAGGATGACGCCGCGATGATGACGAATAGTGTGCGTCGGATCCGGCCGCGCATAGGAACGGGCATCGACTTCCGCGATGGCTCCACGGCGCGCCGTCACCGACGGATCTGCGGTCAATTCCGACAGCCACCACACCTGGTGGGGCCCGATGCCCAGGTCGGACCGAACCAATTGCGGATACCACGCGAACGTGATATGTCCCGGATCAGCTTGCCGCAGAGCGGTTTCCATGTGCTTGATCGGATCTTCGAACTTGTCCTGAAAGACCCAGGCGATGTGGTCCTCGAGTGGATACACGGTGAACCGGTGCCGGTAGCCGAGCCGGTCGAGCTCGAGCACCTGCTCGGCGGCCGAGGCGAAAGGCACCAGCTCGTCGACCAAGCCGTGGGCGATGACATAGGGAAGCCAGCGGGCATTCACCAGTAGCTTCCACGTATCGCCTTCGCGGGCGCACGACGAATCCAAGTCGAGGTCGGCCGGAATGTCGACATCGGGAAGCAGCCGCACACCGCATGCCGGCGGGCCCGCCAACACGACCGCCTGCGAAAACACTTGAGGATAAGTCAATCCCAGCTTGTAGGCCGCGTAACCGCCCATCGAATAACCCGACACGACAGTGCGATTGGGATCGGTGCCCAGCTGCTCGGCGACCCGCGCCCACACTTCCCAGACGTCGAGTTCACCGGTGTCGAAGTACCACGTCGACGGCCCCCGGGCCAGCGGCGTGACCACTACCGAGTCGCGACCCTCGCACACCTCATGCAGCAGGCGCGGGTCGATGGCGGCGAACTGGTTCTGGCCCAACGCAAGCGAATGCAGCAGCAGAGTCAGCGGCAGCGTCTGACCCGGTTTGAAACTCGACGGCAAGCACACCGCATACGGCTGCACCCGCCCGAGGAATTGCGGCTTGGTGCTCAAGATATTGTCGGCGGCGATTCCCTGACCCAGCTCGACCGAGGACACGTACCACCGCGTCGACGGACCGGCGATCACCGGTTCCGGTTCGGTTTCACCGTCGGCAAGCCGATCCCAGTCCACCTTGACCGCAAACTCGGAGACGTCGCCGCTGGACAGGGCCGCCGCCTGGGCGGAATCGGACCAGAAGTTCAGATGTGTCGGCTCTTGAGCGTTGGTGCGAAACGCGACGTTGTAGACGTTGGGTTGCCCGGGCAGCGCCCCGCGCTCGGCGGGCACGTCGGCGAATCCATCGCCCGTGGCGTTGGCCAGCCCCGAGACCAGCCGAACCGTCCAGGTCCCGGAGGGTTCCAGCAAGGATCGCGGCACCTGCGCCAGGAACGACCGCGACCGCATGTCGACGCTGTGCTTAACCGCCGTCGTGGCTTGCGTGGTGAGATCGATCAGCGTGGCACCGCTTCCCGATACCAGCAATGCCATGTCTATGCCGGCCGAGCGCACACCGGCGCCGGCCGGCCACTGCTCCGAACCGGCCCGGTCCGCGCTGGTGTCGAAGGTGAACAGCGCAACGGGCACCGAAGCGACCAGCAGCGTGTTCCAGTCGATCCGCCACCAGGTGTGCGTCTCGGTAAGCCCGATGGCGACGCGGAAGATGTCGGCACCGTTGCCGGCCGCGGCGCCCTCTGGATACACATAGGTCCCGCGCGGGGGCGCCTGAATCTTCAGGTCGCCGATCGGGACGCCCGTCGCGCCGTGGTCGTCATACAGAAAGTCGGTCCAGAACAGGGCCTCGCCCGCGATCCGACCTGTGCCGCAAGTGCGCGGAAAGTGCTCACCGAACGGCCATTCCGACGGTGCGGGAAGTACCGGCTCGGGCCGGCGTGCGGCCGGTGGCACGCCCTCGGGCATCCTGTCGACCACGACGAGCTCGGCGGGCGGCGCGGGCGCCGGTGTGGCGGTGCGAACTACCGCCTCGGCGATATGACGTGCAATGCGAATCGGCAGCAGCGGGAGATCCAGGATTGACACCACGCCCAACCTACGCGGCATGGGTGTCCCGACGGTTACGGCCCGGGTACCACTATCAGTTCGTGCGGCCGGCTGTTGACCGACGCGGCGCCGTCTTCGGTGACGACGACGATGTCCTCGATCCGGGCGCCCCACCGGCCCGGAAAGTAGATCCCCGGCTCGATGGAAAAGGCCATGCCCGCGGTCAACGGCAGGTCGTTTCCGGCGACGATGTACGGCTCTTCGTGGACCGAGAGCCCGATACCGTGCCCGGTGCGGTGCACGAAGAAGTCGGCGAGTCCCTCTTGCGCCAGCACATCGCGCGCTGCCGCGTCGACCTGCGCGGCGGTTACACCCGGGCGCACCGCTTCATAGGCCGCACGCTGCGCTCGCTGCAGCACCGAATATTGATGCAACACGGCGGGTTCCGGCTCGCCGATGCTGTAGGTCCGCGTCGAGTCGGAATGATAGCCGGGTTCGTACGCGCCACCGATATCCACGACGACGATGTCGCCTGCTTTCAGCTCGCGATCCGAATACCCGTGATGCGGGTCGGCGCTGTGCGGGCCTGAGCCGACGATGATGAAAGACACATCCGAATGACCCTCGGCAACAATTGCTTTCGCGATGTCGGCGGCCACGTCAGCCTCGGTCCGGCCGGGGACCAGAAATTCCGGAACCCGGGCATGCACCCGATCGATGGCCGCACCGGCTTTCCGCAGCGCATCGAATTCGCACTCCTCCTTGACCATCCGCAGCCTGCGCAACACGTCGGTGGCCAAAACGGGCTGCACCCCGAGCACACCGGCTAACGGCACCAAATGCAGCGCCGGCATGGAATCGGTCACCGCCGTCGCAGCGGGTGCGCCGCCCAACGCCGCACTCACCAGTTGATAGGGATCGTCGCCGTCGACCCAATCCCGCACCGCGAGACCGAGTTCCGCGATGGCCGACTCGCGCAGCGATGCCAGCTCCAGGCGCGGCACCACAACGGTCGGGTCGCCGGAAACCGGCAACACCAGCGCGGTGAGGCGCTCGAACGTCTGGGCGCGCGACCCGACGAGGTAGCGCAGGTCGTAACCCGGGGTGATCACCAACCCGGCCAGACCCGCGTCTGCGGCCGAGGCGGCCGCCGCGGCCAGTCGGCGCGCGTACACCGGGGTTTCGAAGCGGTGAGATTCCATGGCAGCCAGGCTAGTGCCCGCTCGCCTGGCTAACCGCCCCGGCGACGGCGGCTGGCAGGATGACCTGCATGCCCGCACCGCGATCCCCGCTGGTACTGCTGGATGGCGCCAGCATGTGGTTCCGCTCGTACTTCGGGGTGCCGTCGTCGATCACCTCTCCCGACGGCCGGCCCGTCAATGCCGTGCGCGGCTTCATCGACTCGATCGCCGTTGTCATCACCCGGCAGCGGCCGCACCGCCTGGCGGTCTGCCTCGACCTGGATTGGCGGCCGCAGTTTCGCGTCGACCTGATCCCGTCCTACAAGGCCCACCGGGTGGCCGAGCCGGAACCGGCGGGCGAACCCGACATCGAGGAAGTGCCGGACGACCTGACACCGCAGGTCGACATGATCATGGAACTGCTCGACGCATTCGGCATCCCGACCGCGGGCGCAGAAGGTTTCGAGGCCGACGACGTCCTCGGCACGCTGGCGGCTCAGGAACGTCGCGACCCGGTTGTGGTCGTCAGCGGCGACCGCGACCTGCTTCAGGTGGTGTCCGACGATCCCGTCTCGGTTCGCGTGCTCTACCTGGGCCGCGGGCTGACCAAAGCCACGCTGTTCGGGCCCGTCGAGGTTGCTGAGCAGTATGGCGTCCCCGAGCATCGCGCCGGGGCCGCCTACGCCGAACTCGCGCTGTTGCGCGGTGACCCCTCCGACGGTCTACCGGGCGTGCCCGGGGTCGGCGAGAAGACCGCCGGGACGCTGCTGGCCCAACACGGTTCGCTGGACCAAATCCTGGCGGTCGCCCGCGAGCCCAAATCGAAGATGGCCAAGGGCGTGCGGACCAAACTGCTGGCCGCCACCGACTACATCGACGCCGCCGAACAGGTCGTCCGCGTGGCCACCGACGTGCCCGTCAGCCTGTCGACGGACACCGACGAGCTACCGCTGGTCGCCGCCGATCCGAAGCGCACCGCCAAGCTGGCAACCGAGCTGGGGATCGGGTCTTCAATCGGCCGCCTGCAAAAGGCGCTCGACGGGCTGCCCGGACGCTGAGAATCCGGCTATTGGGGCCGGCCGACCTCGTAGGTGCCCTTGTTGTCCTGGAAAGTCACCGTCACGTGCTTGGCCGCGCCGTCGATGCTGACGTCGCAGTCAAAGGTCGCGCCCTTTTTGACCGTGGGGTTCTGGCCGTGGTTGCACTTGACGTCCTTGACGTTCTTAGCGCCATAGCCGTTGGTTTCGTCGCTGAGGACCTGCTGCACACCGGTCTGGGCCTTGTTGACGTCCAGCTTGGTGGTGACGAAGAACCCGGGCTCCCAGAAGCCCAGCACCAGCACCACCGCGATGAGCAGAAACGCGATCGCACCGCCCACGCCGGCGAGCAGCCCGACGGGTCGCTTCTTGCCGGGTTGCTCGTAGGGCGGGTACTGCTGCGGGTATTGGCCGGGCTGTCCGTACTGACCCGGCTGCCCGTAGTGACCGGGCTGTCCGTACTGCCCGGGCTGACCGTACTGCCCGGGCTGCCCGTACTGACCCGGCTGACCGTACTGGCCGGGCTGACCGTATTGGCCCTGCTGCTCGTAACCCGGCTGCTGGGGGTACTGCTGCGGGTATGCCTGTTCGGCCGGCTGCTGGTACTGCGGGTACTCGGCGGGCGGCGTGTACGCCGGGGCCTGCCAGCTCTGCTCATGGCCCGGCTGCTGCTGCCAGGGCGATCCCGCCTGGGTCGGTTCGGAGGACGGATCGCTACCTTGACCGGGCGGTTGCCACTGCTGGTCCGATCCCTGCGGTCCGCTCATCGTCTCTCCTCAGCCCCTTATGTCTCCGCTTGATTTATTCGCCGTCTCGTTACGGCTCTTACGGTAGCTGCGGCCCAGCCTACCCGGCGTCAACTGCAACGACGCCGCGCCGAACGTCAGCGATGGCGTGCTTGGCGGTGGCCCGCAGCTCGGCATCGGAAGCCGCGTTGCGCACCTGGTCCAGCAGGTCGAGCACCTGACGACACCAGCGCACGAAGTCACCCGCCAGCAGCGGTGAGCCGGTGCCGGACGGGTCGGCAGCCGCCAGCGCCGCGGCCAGATCTCCGGTCCTGGCCCAGCGGTAGATGACGTTGACGAAACCGTCGTCGGGCTCACGGCTCGGCGCGATCCGGTGCGTCTGCTCATCGGCGCGGAGTGCACCCGACAGCCTCGACGTCTGCAGCAGCGCCTGCCGCAGCCGCGGGGTGGGCGCCTCGGCGGCAAACGCGCCCCCGGGGCCGTCACCGCCCCGGGTTTCGAACAGCACCGCCGACACGACCGCCGCCAATTCGGCCGGTTTCATGCCGGCCCACGCGTCGGTGCGCAGGCACTCGGCGACCAAGAGGTCGCTCTCGCTGTAGATACGGGCCAGCAACCGGCCGTCGTCGGTGACCCGGGGATCACCGTCACGGTCTTCGATGAAGCCGCGCTCGGTGAGCAGGCCGACGATCCGGTCGAAGGTCCGGGCCAGCGAATTGGTCGCGGCCGCAACCTTTTTCTCCAGCTGCGCGTTGTCGCGCTCGATTCGCAGATAGCGCTCGGCCTGCCGGACCGCGTCCTCGACGCCAGGGCTGTTGTGCGACGGATGCCGCCGCAACTCCTCCCGCAACCTTGCCAACTCCGGGTCGTGAAACGCCCCGTCCTGATCGCCACGTCCGCTGCGGCGCGTGGCCGGAATGGTCAGGCCTTCGGCGGCCGAGAGCAACGCCGACGCCAGGTCACGCCGGACGCGCGGCTGACGATGCTCGACCCGCTTGGGCAACGACATCGATCCGACCGGCGCATTTGCACCCGAATAGTCGGCCGACGAAATCCGTCCCGCCCAACGGTTTTCGGTAAGGACCAGGGGGCGCGGGTCGGCGCTGTCGCGAGCCGATTCCAGCACCACGGCCAGCCCGCCACGCCGGCCGTGGGTGATGTTGATGATGTCGCCGCGGCGCAGCGCGGCCAGCGCATCGGTGGTCGCCTGCCGCCGCTGCAGCCGGGACGCGCGCGACTGCGCTCGCTCCATCTCCGAAATCCGCGTGCGCAGCCGGGCGTATTCCAGGATCGGGGCCCGCGGCCCACCCAGCTCGGCGGCGATCTCTTCGAGCATGTCGTTGCCCCGCTCGATGCCACGGACCAGCCCGACCACGGAGCGATCGGCCTGATACTGCGCGAAGGACTGCTCGAGCAACCGATGCGCCTGCTCGGGGCCCATCTGCTGAACCAGGTTGATCGTCATGTTGTACGACGGCGTAAACGAACTGCGCAGCGGGAAGGTGCGGGTGGAGGCCAGGCCGGCGACCGCGGACGGTTCGGTGGTCTCCTCGGTGGGATTCCACAGCACCACGGCGTGGCCCTCGACATCGATACCGCGTCTCCCGGCGCGGCCGGTCAGCTGCGTGTACTCCCCCGGCGTCAGCGGTACATGCTGCTCGCCGTTGAACTTCACCAACCGCTCAAGCACCACCGTGCGCGCGGGCATGTTGATGCCGAGCGCGAGGGTCTCGGTGGCGAATATCGCCTTGACCAGGCCGGCGGTGAACAGCTCTTCGACCGTGTGCCGGAACGCGGGCAACATCCCGGCGTGATGGGCCGCCAGCCCGCGCAGCAACCCTTCCCGCCACTCGTAGTAGCCCAGCACGGCCAAATCGGCATCGTCGAGATCACCGCAGCGATGCTCGATCACCTCGGCAATCTGCGCGCGCTCTTCCGGGGTGGTCAGCTGCAAGGACGACCTCAGGCACTGCTGAACCGCGGCGTCACACCCGGCCCGCGAGAACACGAACGTGATCGCCGGCAACAGCCCTTCGGAGTCCAGGGTCGCGATCACGTCCGGCCGCGCCGGCGGGCGGTAGAAGCGCGGCCGGTGCGGGCCTCCGCGTCCCCGCCCCCGCCGTGGTTGCCAGTCCGACATCCGGTCCGCTTCGCGCCGATGCGCGATGTGACGCAACAGGTCCGGATTGACGCGCGGCTCGCGGGTGGCCACGGGTTGCTCCGGCTTGTCCGAATTCCGGTAGTCGAACAGGTCGAGGAGGCGCTTGCCCACCAGGACGTGTTGCCACAGCGGCACCGGTCGGTGCTCGTCGACAACCACCGTCGTGTCGCCGCGTACGGTCTGGATCCAGCCGCCGAATTCCTCGGCGTTGCTCACCGTCGCGGACAGGCTGACCACCCGTACCTCGTCGGGCAGGTGCAGGATCACCTCTTCCCACACCGGACCCCGCATCCGGTCGGCGAGGAAATGCACTTCGTCCATCACAACGTGGGAAAGCCCGTGCAGTGCAGGCGAATTCGCGTAGAGCATGTTGCGAAGCACTTCGGTGGTCATCACGACCACGGGAGCATCGGCGTTGACCGACATGTCGCCGGTCAGCAGGCCGATGCGGTTGCGGCCGTAGCGCGCCGTCAGGTCGGTGTGCTTTTGATTGCTGAGCGCCTTGAGCGGCGTGGTGTAAAAACACTTGCCGCCCCCGGCCAGCGCCAAGTGCACGGCGAATTCGCCGACCACCGTCTTGCCGGCACCGGTCGGCGCGCACACCAGCACGCCATGGCCCCGCTCCAGCGCGGCGCACGCCCGGCGCTGAAAGGCGTCGAGCGCAAAGGGCAGTTCCTCGGTGAAGCGGGTGAGCTCGATCAGCTCGGTCACGTCGTGCGACACCGGCGGCTCAGGTGACATCGTCATGTTGGCCGGCGGTGAACGACGGCTCCGGTATCGGAGTGGGTGCTTCGATGACCGATGCCTGGTCGTCGGGGATCACGGTCTGCGCTTCGCGCTTGGCCTTCCGCTTGTCGTGCAGTCGAGAGATCTGGATGGCGAACTCCAGAAGCACAGACAGCGCCAGTCCGAGTGCGGTCATGGAGAACGGGTCCGATCCCGGCGTGAAGACCGCCGCGAACACGAACGTCGCGAAAATCAGGCCACGCCGCCACGATTTCAGCTTCTGATAGGTCAGCATGCCTGTCATGTTGAGCATGACGATCAGCAGCGGGAATTCGAAACTGACCCCGAAGACCACCAGCAGGTTGATCAGGAAGCCGAAGTACCGGTCCCCGGACAGCGCGGTCACCTGAACGTCGCTGCCCACGGTCAACAGGAAGCCCAGCGCCTTGGACAACACGAAGTAGGCCAGCACGGCACCGCCGACGAACAGCACCGCGGCGGGGATCACGAATCCGATCGCGAAGCGGCGCTCCCTTTGGTAGAGCCCGGGCGTGATGAACGCCCAAAGCTCGTACAGCCACACCGGGCAGGCCAGCACCACTCCGGCCGTCATGCCGACCTTGAGCCGCAGCATGAACTGGTCGAACGGCGCCGTGGCGAGCAGCCGGCACTGCCCGTCGGCGCTGATGTCGGCGCGCGCCGACTGCGGTAGGGAACAGTAGGGGTGGCGCAGCCACTCGCCGAGACTCTCCAGGCCGAAGATCGAGTGCGAGTACCAGACGAAACCGAAAATCGTCGTGACCAGGATCGCTGCCAGGGCGATCAGTAACCGGGTGCGCAGCTCGGTCAGATGATCGACCAGCGACATGGTCGCATCAGGGTTGACGCGGCTACGCCTGTTACGGGGATTGAGGCGCTTCAGCACGCTCGCAGTGCGCGCTGAAACCTTGGGAGCTTTCACTACGCTCGGTCAGTGGCGCTCGGGCACCGCGACGGTTGCGCCGGGCTAAGCCGGACGCGCTTCGCTGTGACCCTGCTCGCCGGCCGCGGGAGCGTCGACTCGCTGTGACTGGACGGGAGCCGGGTTCGCCACAGAGGTGTCGCTTTTCGTTGCGGCATTGGTCTCCAGAGCTGACGCGTCCTTGTTTTCGCTCTGCATTTCCCGGAGCTCGGACTTGAAGATCCGCATCGACTTGCCCAACGAACGCGCCGCATCGGGGAGCTTCTTGGCACCGAACAGCAAGATCACCACGACAGCGAGGATCGCCCAATGCCAGGGACTAAGACTGCCCACTTTGATTACCTCCAGACGTCCACCTGATGCTACCGCAGCGGAGCCGCCTACCGGTGGGCCCGCGCCGCGCCCTTATCAGGTCAGCGACTGGTAGGACTCGAGTGCCGTCGCCGCCGCATCCCGGACACGTTGCGCCAGCGTCTGCGGTTCAATGACCTGCACCCCGGCTCCGAAGCCGAGCACCAACCGCGTCATCCAATCCTCGGACGCGTAGGTCATCACAGCCTCGCAGGATCCGTCCGGCAGCTCGCGCACGTCCCGCATCGGGTAGTAATCGAACATCCACGACGCCGAGGCCGCCACCTTCAGCTTGGCCGATGGCAGCGACGGATCTCCGTCGAACAACGACGTGTCCGGCGGCGCGTGCAGAGCCGGCTCGGGCGGGGCGGCCGGCTCCCCGAGCTCGTTGGCGTCCACGATCCGGTCGAATCGGAACAACCGGACCCCCTCCGCCTCGCGCGACCAGGCCTCCAGATAGCTATGCCCGCCGATCAGCAGCACCCGGATGGGGTCGACGGTCCTGCTGGTCAGCGTGTCGTGGGAAGCGGAGTAGTAGTCGATGGCGAGCGCGTGTTTGGTTTGCACCGCCGTGCGCACTGCGGCCGCCGCCCGGCTTTCGACGGGCGCGGGCTCGTCGACGGCGGACGCTAACCCGGTGGCGTCGTGCCCGGCGGCGCCGGCGGCGGCCTCGATCTTGGCGATGGCGCTGCGCGCCGCTTCTGGGTCGACGACGCCCGGGATGTCGGCGAACGCCCGCAGCGCCACCAGCAAGCCCGTGGCCTCCGGCGAGGTCAGCTTCAGAGGCCGGTCGATGCCCGCGGAGAACGTCACCTCGATGGTGTCCCCGGAGAACTCGAAATCGATCAGGTCGCCCGGGAAGTAACCGGGAAGACCGCACATCCACAGCTGGTTGAGGTCTTCTTCCAGCTGCTTAGCGGACACCCCCAGGTCCACGGCGGCCTTGGCCCGGGTGACCCGGGGGTTGGCCTGGAAATACGGCACCATGTTCAGCAGCCGGACCAGGCGGGTCGACACGGGAGTCATGGGCGCCGCTCCTCTTCACCGCTTCGCTCTGCATCGTCGCCGGTGCGTGTCATCGGCGGCCTTCCCGGACAGCGTCTAGGCCCGCGTGCGCGCGCAACCGCGCCAGCACCTCGGCGCGCAGCGACTGAGGTTCCAGCACCAGCGCGTCGGCGCCGTAGCCGGCGACGTCGCGGGCCAACTGGTCGGTGGAACCGATGTCGACTTCGATCACCTCGCCCTCGCGGCCGTCCAGCTGCCGAGCGCCGACGGGCCTTCCGGCGCGCCGCAGAGCGGTGGCCCGCCCGTCGGCGACCCATACCTGGGCCTGGCCGCCACCGGCCGGCGTCTCGGCGATGGTCTGCGCCACGATCTTGCGCAGGTCAACGCCTTCGGGCACGGTGACGGCGCCGGGCGGGCCGATCGGGTCGACCTCCGAACCGATACGGGAGAGCCGGAAGGTGCGGGTGGCGTCGCGGTCGCGATCGTGGCCGACCAGATACCAGCGGCCCTTATCAGTGACCACGCCCCACGGCTCGACGGTGCGGGTGGTGAACGGCTCGGCTCGCGACGGCCGGTGCGAAAACTGCACGGCCTGGCGGGAATCAATGGCCGACAACAGGATTCCGAGCACGTCCTCCGACCCACGCAGACCCGGCACACCCGCCGGCGAGGCGATGGCCACCGGCGCGTCCGGATCGACCTCCACGCCTGCCGCGCGCAGTTTGAGCAGTGCGCCCTGGGTCGCAGTGATCAGCTCCGGCGACTCCCACAGCTGGGTCGCGACGGCCACGGCGGCCGCCTCGTCCGGGGTCAGCTCCACGGCCGGCAGCGAGTACGCGTCGCGGTTGATCCGGTAGCCCTCGGTAGGGTCCCAGGCCGACGCTCTGCCGACCTCGAGCGGGATGCCGAGATCGCGCAACTCGTTCTTGTCACGCTCGAACATGCGCGAGAAGGCTTCGGCGCTGGCGCTGTCCGCATAACCGGCCACGCTGGACCTGATCTTCTCCGCGGTGATGTAGCCACGGGTGGACAGCAGGGCAATGACCAGATTTACCAGCCGTTCGACTTTCGAGGTCGCCATTTGTTTCAGACTAGAGGGCGCTCTGCCGACACGTATACCGACGCGCCAACGCCGCATTGGTCACAGCTGCCACATGCGTCACCAGCTCAAAGGGGCGAAGCGCGAACCGCTACATACTCGCGATCAGCCGCTTGACCCGCTCGTCGACCGCCCGGAAAGGGTCCTTGCACAGCACAGTGCGTTGTGCCTGGTCGTTGAGCTTGAGATGCACCCAGTCGACGGTGAAGTCACGACCCGCCGCCTGGGCGGCGCTGATGAATTCACCGCGCAGCCTGGCGCGCGTCGTCTGCGGTGGTTTCTCGACGGCCTCGGCGATCTCCTCGTCGGTGGTCACACGCGTCGCAAGTCCCTTGCGCTGCAGCAGGTCGAAGACGCCGCGCCCGCGCTTGATGTCGTGGTAGGCCAGATCCAGCTGGGCGATCTTCGGATCGGACAGCTCCATGCTGTAGCGGTCCTGGTAGCGCTGGAACAGCTTGCGCTTGATCACCCAGTCGATCTCGGTGTCCACCTTGGCGAAGTCCTGGCTCTCGACGGCGTCGAGCTGCCG
>DASYBR010000157.1:0-6709 GCA_036500645.1 Mycobacterium sp.
CTCGGCGGCGACCTGTCCGGCGGCTACTACATGCAGCCGACGATCTTCTCCGGCAACAACAAGATGCGTATCTTCCAGGAGGAGATCTTTGGTCCGGTGGTCGCGGTGACGTCGTTCTCCGACTACGACGACGCGATGGGCATCGCCAACGACACGCTTTACGGGTTGGGTGCCGGGGTGTGGAGTCGGGACGGCAACACCGCGTACCGGGCCGGCCGCGACATCAAGGCCGGCCGGGTGTGGGTCAACTGCTACCACGTCTACCCGCCGCACTCGGCGTTCGGCGGTTACAAGCAATCCGGTTTCGGTCGGGAGACCCACAAGATGGCCCTGGACCATTACCAGCAGACCAAGAACCTGCTGGTGTCCTACGGCGACAAGGCGCAGGGCTTCTTCTGATGCGCGCCGGCGACGATGCAGAGCGCAGCGATGAGGTGGGGGCACCTCCCGCTTGCGGGGGAGAGTGGCGCCATCATCGCGCTCCGGCCGGAGTCGTCGTCACCGCCGCGGCCGCCGAGTTGCTGACTCGACTGCAGGACCGCCACGGTCCGGTGATGTTCCACCAGTCCGGCGGCTGCTGCGACGGGTCGTCGCCGATGTGCTACCCGCTCGGCGACTTCCTGGTCGGTGACCGCGATGTCCTGCTCGGGGTGTTGGACGTCGGGCCGGACGGGGTGCCGGTGTGGATTTCGGGCCCGCAGTATCAGGCGCACTATTCAGACAAGCGCACCCAGCTGGTCATCGACGTGGTGCCCGGCCGCGGCGGTGGGTTCAGCCTGGAGGCACCCGAGGGGCTGCGATTCCTGTCCCGCGGCCGTGTCTTGACCGACGACGAACAGGCCGGGCACGCTTCGGCGCCGGTGATCACCGGCGCGGGTTACGAGCTCGGCGAGCGCCCTTCGGGGCGAGGTCAAGTCGTGACAGACGCGGCGCGCGCAGTGTGCCCTCCTCCCAGATAGCCGCAGTACCCTCGTCACCGTGGTCCCGCTTCCGCGTCCCTGGCTGCTGGCCGGTGCCATGCTGGTCGGCAGCGCGGTCGGGCTGTTATTGGGCGTCGCTTTCAGCGTGATGATCCACGCGCGAGTCCACCCCGACGTCGCCATCGCCCTGGTGGTCGGCGTTCCCACCGTCCTCGGGCTGACGACGGTCCTCTTGTCCGGCCGCCGCTGGGTTACCGCGCTGGGAGCGTTCATCCTGGCGGTGGGGCCGGGTTGGTTCGGCGTGCTCGCCGCTCTCCGGGTGACCTCCGGTGGCTGACAAGGACCGCACCAATCCGGGGACGGAGGCATTCACCCCGGATTTCTCCGATGACGACGAGAACACCGGCACCCGGTCCTGGGTCCCCGATTTCTCGGACTCCGACGACACGGGCTCGCAGCCGATTCCCGTCGCCGAGCCGGAAAAGCCGGACCGGCCCGCGACTTCCGAGGAACCGCCGGAGCAGGAGCCGACGGCCGGATCCGCAGGCGCGCCGGTGCAGTCGGTCACGGTGCCCGGTCGCTACCGCTACCTGAAGTGGTGGCAGCTGGCTCTGGTGCTGCTCGGCGTGTGGGTCGTCGCGGCCGTGCTCGGGCTCGGGCTGTTCTATTGGTGGTACCACAGCGTCGACAAGACGCCGGCGGTGTTCATGGTCCTCGTCTATGTGGTGGCCTGCACCGTCGGCGGTGTGCTGTTGGCGATGGCCGAGAGCAAGCCGGTGATTTCGGCGCTCTCGCTGGCGGTGATGTCGGGCCCGTTCGCATCCGTCGCCGCCGCGGCGCCCCTGTACGGCTTCTACTACTGCGCGCGAATGGGCCACTGTCTGGTCGGCATCGTTCCGTATTAACGCCCCGCGCGGGCGCCCATTAGTGTGGGCTCGTGACTTCTCACTATGACGTCGTCGTCCTCGGGGCCGGTCCCGGCGGATATGTCGCAGCCATCCGCGCCGCACAGCTGGGCCGCAGCACCGCAGTCGTGGAACCGAAGTATTGGGGCGGAGTCTGCCTCAACGTCGGCTGCATTCCGTCCAAGGCGCTGCTGCGTAACGCCGAGCTCGCCCACATATTCACCAAAGAGGCCAAGACTTTTGGAATCAGCGGCGAGGCGACCTTCGATTACGGGATCGCCTATGACCGTAGCCGCAAGGTGGCCGAGGGGCGCGTGGCCGGCGTGCACTTCCTGATGAAGAAGAACAAGATCACCGAGATACACGGGTATGGCAGGTTCACCGACGCCAACACGTTGTCGGTCGAACTCAACGACGGCGGCACCGACACGGTGACCTTCGACAACGTCATCATCGCCACCGGCAGCAGCACCCGGCTCGTCCCCGGAACGTCCTTGTCGACCAACGTGGTCACCTACGAAGAGCAGATCCTGTCCCGCGAGTTGCCGGAGTCGATCATCATCGCCGGGGCCGGCGCGATCGGCATGGAATTCGGCTATGTATTCAAGAACTACGGCGTGGACGTGACCATCGTGGAGTTCTTGCCGCGCGCGTTGCCCAACGAGGACGCCGAGGTGTCCAAGGAGATCGAGAAGCAGTTCAAGAAGCTGGGCGTCAAGATCCTCACCGGAACAAAGGTCGAGTCCATCTCCGACAACGGTTCGCAGGTCACCGTAGTGGTCAGCAAGGACGGCAAGTCGGAAGAGCTCAAGGCCGCGAAAGTATTGCAGGCCATTGGATTTGCGCCCAACGTCGAAGGCTACGGGCTGGACAAGGCCGGCGTCGCGCTGACCGACCGCAAGGCGATCGGCATCACTGACTACATGCGCACCAACGTCGACCACATCTACGCGATCGGTGACGTCACCGGGAAGCTGCAGCTGGCGCACGTTGCCGAGGCCCAGGGCGTGGTGGCCGCCGAAACCATCGCCGGTGCAGAGACTTTGGCGCTCGGCGACTACCGGATGCTGCCGCGCGCGACGTTCTGCCAGCCGAACGTCGCCAGCTTCGGGCTCACCGAGGAGCAGGCTCGGGACGAGGGCTACGACGTGGTGGTGGCCAAGTTCCCGTTCACCGCCAACGCGAAAGCCCACGGCGTGGGCGATCCCAGTGGGTTCGTCAAGCTGATCGCCGACGCCAAGCACCTGGAACTCCTGGGCGGCCACCTCGTCGGCCATGACGTGTCCGAGCTGTTGCCCGAGCTGACGCTGGCGCAGAAGTGGGACCTGACCGCCACCGAACTGGCGCGCAACGTGCACACCCACCCGACCATGTCGGAGGCGCTGCAGGAGTGCTTCCACGGCCTGACCGGCCACATGATCAACTTCTGAGCACCGATGCGAAGCACCGTCACCACTGAGACCATTGCGGGTATCGTCGGCGGTTTAGCGGCCGGTTATGTCCTGTGGTTGCTTGCCATTTCGATCGGCGATGACGTGACGACGGTGAGTGTGTGGAGTCTGGTCGTGTTGCTGCTGTCGATTGTGCTGGCCGCGGTCGCCGGCTTGTGGGGCTGGTGGCAGCGCCACCGCGTGAGGCAGGCGTGGGCTGCATTCGCGTTCACCCTGCCGGTGCTTCCCGTGGTGTTGACGCTGGCCGTGCTGGTCGACCTCTACGTTTGACCGGCCGGGTTGTCCAACGGAATCGCCAGCGCCGCCATCGTCGCGGCCAGGCCGTCGTATTGGCTTGCCAGCAAGCAGAATTCGATCAGCTCGCGCCGGTCGAGACGACTGGCCAGCTGTTGCCACGTTGCGTCGGTGACGGTCCGGTCTTTGACGAACTCATCGGTCGCCGCCAGCAGTGCGAGCTGGCGGGCACTCAGTCGGTGGCCGGCTCCCTCGGCGACGTCGGGCCACGCGAAGATCGCGGCCTGCGCGTCTGAATCCAGACCCGCCTTGCGTGCCATCCGGCGATGGTGCTGCAGTTCGTATTCGCACGCGCGGATATGCGCGACCCGCAGGATTACCAACTCGGTGTCGATCGTCGGCAGTTTGCCGCGCAGCAGTCGGCCGCCGTAGATCGCCCAGGTCCAGAACAGCAGCCGGCGTTGTCCCAGCGTGGTGAACAGATGCATCTCCGGCACTCGCATCTGACGCGCGGCCAACCTCGCCACCACCCAGTTGACCGGTCCCAATTCACGGAACCGCCCTGAGGGTATGCGGCCGGTCGGGCCGTTTTGCGTTGTGCTCATGGTTGTTTCACCAAATACGGAGACACCGTGCTTCGGTGCTCGTCCAGGTCGAGCGCGCGCCCCAGGGTCGGGAACGCACGCTGTGGGCAATTGTCGCGCTCGCAGACGCGGCAGCCCGCGCCGATCGGTGTGGACACATCCCCCGACAAGTCGAGTCCTTCCGAGTAGACGAGCCGGTGAGCGTGGCGAAGCTCGCAGCCCAACCCGATCGCAAAGGTCTTACCGGGCTGACCATACCGAGCCGCGCGGCGCTCGACGGTGCGGGCCACCCACATGTAATTGCGCCCGTCGGGCATCTGTGCGATCTGAACGAGGATCTTGCCGGGGTTGGCGAACGTCTCGTAGACGTTCCACAGCGGGCAGGTTCCGCCACTGGAGGAGAAGTGAAAACCGGTGGCGGACTGGCGTTTTGACATGTTGCCAGCCCGGTCGACCCGGATGAACGAGAATGGCACGCCGCGCATCGACGGCCGTTGCAACGTCGAGAGCCGGTGCGCGATGGTCTCGTAACTGATGGAGTAAAACGACGACAATCGCTCTACGTCGTAGCGGAAGTTTTCCGCGACGTCGTGGAACTGGCGATACGGCAGCACCGCGGCCGCGGCAAAGTAATTGGCCAGCCCCAGCCGGGCCAGCTTGTGTGACTCGTCGCTGGTGAACTTCCCCTCCTCGACGAGGGTGTCGATCAGATCGCCGTATTCGAGGTAGGCCAGTTCGGCGGCCATCTTGAACACCTGCTGCCCGGGGGCGAGGTGGTTGCTGATCTCGAGCGTCTTGGTCGTCGGGTCGTAGCGGTGCAGCACGGTGTCACCGAGATCGATCCGCCTGTTGATGTGCACCCCGTGGACTTCGGTGAGACGCCGGGTCAGCTCCCGGGCCAGGTCCCCGTGGTGCAGGCGCATCTTGATCGTGAGGTCTTCGGCCGCGGTGTCCAGCTCGTGCAGGTAGTTCTGGCGCTGGTAGAAGTAGTCGCGCACTTCCTCGTGCGGCATGGTGATCGACCCGCTGCCGCTCCCGTCGGAAAAACGCTCCTCGGTGGCGGCGGCCAACTGCGCCGTGGTGATCCGGTAGCGGCGATGCAGGTTGACCACGGCGCGGGCGAGGGCGGGATGAGCGCCCACCATCTCGGCCACCTCTGTCGGGTCGACGTCGATGTCCAGGTCGCGGTCCATCGTCACCTCGCGCAACTCAGCGACCAGCCGGGTGTCGTCTTGGGAGGCGAAGAACGTCGCGTCCACGCCGAACACCTCGGTGATGCGCAGCAGCACGGCCACCGTCAGGGGGCGAACGTCGTGCTCGATCTGATTGAGGTAGCTCGGGGAGATCTCCAGCATCTGGGCCAGCGAGGCCTGACTGAATCCACGCTCGTTGCGCAGCTGGCGCACGCGGGAGCCGACGAACGTCTTGGACACTTAACAAAGCGTACTCGGCTGCGAAGGCGTGGTTCGCAGAGTTCGCATCCCCCGCGGCGGCCACGCCATGATTGGTTTTTGGCACGCGGCGTTGGCAGTATTCGCAGCGGGGCGCAGGGCTAACCTGGGGTACCGACGAGTAGCAGACGGGGAGCGACGCCGTGAGCCTGGATAAACAAATGATGCCGGTGCCCGACGGCCACCCCGATGTGTTCGATCGCGAATGGGCGCTGCGCGTCGGCGACATCGACCGCACCGGCCGGCTGCGGCTGGACGCGGCCGCCCGGCACATCCAGGACATCGGCCAAGACCAGCTGCGGGAGCTGGGCTTCGAAGAGACCCACCCGCTGTGGATCGTCCGTCGCACCATGGTCGACCTGCTCCGACCGATCGAGTTCCAGGACATGCTGCGGATGCGCAGATGGTGTTCGGGCACCTCGAACCGGTGGTGCGAGATGCGCGTTCGCATCGACGGCCGCAAAGGTGGCCTGATCGAATCCGAGGCTTTCTGGATCAACATGAACCGGGAAACCCAGATGCCGTCGCGCATCGCCGATGACTTCCTCGAGGGTTTGCGCAAGACGACGCCCATTGACCGGCTGCGGTGGAAGTCCTACCTGAAGCCGGCCAGCCGGGAGGACGCCGTCGAGATCCACGACTTCCCGGTCCGGTTCACCGACATCGACCTGTTCGACCACATGAACAACTCGGTGTACTGGAGCGTCATCGAGGACTACCTTTCGTCGCGGCCCGAACTGCTGCAGGCGCCGCTGCGCGTGACGATCGAGCACGAGGCGCCGGTCGCGTTGGGCGACAAGCTGGAGATCATCTCGCACATTCACCCAGCCGGATCGACCGAGCAGTTCGGTCCTAACCTGGCCGATCGCACTGTTACAACGCTCACATACGCGGTTGGCGACGAGGCTAAAGCGGTCGCCGCGATCTTCCCTCTGTAACAGGACAAGCGTCCCGGTTAAATTGTCCGCTGACCTGCGGCTATGTGGTTACCAACGGGTAGTTTCTGAAACGGTTAAGTTCCTCAGGCGAATTAGCAAGATTTGCAAATCGCACCGAACCCGTTGCTGAAATTGGCAAATGAAATGGGTGGACCGCCCTCGTAAGCTGTGCCATCGTCGAGTTAGCACACCAGCGAAGTTGAGCACCTAGCTACCGCCGGTGACG
>DASYBR010000158.1:0-6384 GCA_036500645.1 Mycobacterium sp.
CCTCGAGTGGTACGCCGACGGCATGTACCCGCCGATGCACCTCGACGCGGAGTTCAACGAGGACGGTTCGGTGCGCAAGCCCGGCCAGGACTACTACCTCAAGCCGATGAACTGCCCCATGCACCACCTGATCTACCGGGCGCGGGGACGGTCGTACCGCGAACTTCCGTTGCGGCTCTTCGAATTCGGCAGCGTGTACCGGTACGAGAAGTCCGGTGTGATCCACGGTCTGACCCGGGTGCGCGGCATGACCCAGGACGACGCACACATCTACTGCACGCGCGAGCAGATGCGCGACGAGTTGGCCTCGCTGTTGCGCTTCGTGCTCGAATTGCTGGCCGACTACGGGCTCAACGACTTCTACCTGGAGCTGTCGACGAAGGATCCGGAGAAGTACGTCGGCTCCGACGAGGTGTGGGACGAGGCCACCGAAGTCCTGCGGGAGGTTGCAGAAGGTTCCGGGCTGCAGCTGGTTCCGGACCCCGGCGGCGCGGCGTTCTACGGCCCGAAGATCTCGGTGCAGGTCAAGGACGCGTTGGGCCGCAGCTGGCAGATGTCGACCATCCAGCTGGACTTCACCATGCCCGACCGGTTCGAGCTGGAGTACACCGCCGCCGACGGCTCCCGGCAGCGCCCGGTGCTGATCCACCGGGCCCTGTTCGGGTCGATCGAGCGATTCTTCGGCATCCTCACCGAGCACTACGCGGGCGCGTTCCCCACGTGGCTGGCGCCCGTTCAGGCGGTCGGCATCCCGGTAGCCGACGACCACATTCCCTATCTGGAAGATGTTGCCGCGCAGTTGAAGTCGCACGGAGTCCGGGTAGAGGTGGATACCAGTGATGACCGGATGGCAAAGAAGATCGTGAACCACACCAACCAGAAGGTGCCGTTCATGCTGCTGGCCGGTGACCGCGACGTCCAGGCCGGGGCGGTGAGCTTCCGCTTCGGTGACCGCACGCAGATCAACGGCGTCCCCCGCGACAGCGCGGTCGATGCCATCGTGAAATGGATCGCCGATCGCGAGAATGCCGTTCCCACGGCCGAACTCGTGAAAGTGGCAAGCAGTGAGTGAGCTGTGACGAACGAAGAGCACGCCGGCGACGCTGACGACGCCATCCTCGACAGGGGTGTCGGCGAGCGCGATCACCTGCAGCGCCTTTGGACGCCCTACCGGATGACCTACCTGGCCGAGTCGCCGATGAAGCGGGACAACGCCAAGACCGAGGAGCCGTTCACCGACATCCCGCGAATGCCCGACGAAGAGGGGCTCGTGGTCGCCCGTGGCGACCTCGTCTACGCGGTCCTCAACCTCTACCCGTACAACCCCGGGCATTTGATGGTGGTGCCCTACCGGCGGGTGTCCGAGCTCGAGGACCTCACCGACGCGGAGAGCGCGGAGCTGATGGCCTTCATGCAGAAGGCGATTCGCGTCATCAAGAACGTGTCGCGGCCGCACGGCTTCAACGTCGGCCTGAACCTGGGCACCTCGGCGGGCGGGTCGCTGGCCGAACACCTGCACGTGCACGTCGTGCCGCGGTGGGGTGGCGACGCGAACTTCATCACCATCATCGGCGGGTCGAAGGTGATCCCGCAGTTGCTGCGCGAAACCCGCCGGCTGTTGGCCACGGAGTGGGCGAACCAGCCGTGAGTGCCGCCGATGAGTCGCGGCAATGACGATGCAGAGCGTAGCGATGAGGAGGAGTGCCGCCAATGAGTCGCGGCAATGACGATGCAGAGCGTAGCGATGAGGAGGAGTGCCGCCAATGAGTAAGGCGCCCTTCCTATCTCGTGCCGCGTTCGTCCGGCTCACCGCCCCGACCGCCAGGGCGATGCTGCGGCTGGGGCTGACGCCTGACGTCGTCACCGTCCTGGGCACCGTTGTCGCGGTCGCGGGGGCGCTGACCCTCTTCCCGATCGGCAAGTTGTTCGCCGGCGCCTGCGTGGTCTGCTTCTTCGCGCTGTTCGACATGCTCGACGGGGCGATGGCCCGGGAAAGGGGTGGCGGCACGCGCTTCGGAGCGGTGCTGGACGCCTCGTGCGACCGCGTCAGCGACGGTGCCGTGTTCTGCGGCCTGCTGTGGTGGGCCGCGTTCGGAATGCACGACAAACTGCTGGTGGTGGCGACCCTGATCTGCCTCGTCACCTCGCAGGTGATCTCGTACATCAAGGCGCGGGCCGAGGCCAGCGGCCTACGGGGCGACGGCGGCATCATCGAACGGCCGGAACGGCTGATCATCGTGCTGTTGGGCGCCGCCGTCTCGGACTTTCCGTTCATCGCCTGGCCACCGGCGTTGCCCGTGGCGATGTGGCTGCTGGCCGTGGCCAGTGTGATCACCTGTGGGCAGCGGCTGCACGCGGTGCGCACTTCGCCGGGCGCGACGGACCGGGTGATGGGGACGGGGGACTCGTGATCTCCACTCCGCCGGGTCTGAAGCTGATCGACGCGTCGCGTCGCATGGTGCGACGCAATGCGAGCGATTGGGCGTATGCCGCAGGCTGGATGGCCGTACGGGCGATGCCGGAGTTCGCCGCCCGCAACGTATTTGACGCGGGGTCCCGCTACGCGGCCCGCAACGGCGGGCCGCAGCAGCTGCGCAAGAACCTGGCACGTGTCATCGGCGTGTCACCGAACGACGTGCCCGACGAGCTGATTCGCGCATCGTTGGCGTCGTACGCCCGCTACTGGCGGGAGGCCTTCCGCCTGCCGACGATGGATCTCCCGGCGCTGGCCCGCCGACTGCAGGACGGGGTCGTGGGCCAAGACCATCTGGACGCGGCTCTGGCCGCGGGCCGCGGCGCCGTGTTCGCGTTGCCGCACAGCGGCAACTGGGACATGGCCGGGGCCTGGCTGGCGCAGACGTACGGCACCTTCACCACGGTCGTGGAACGCCTCGAACCCGAGTCGCTCTACCGGCGTTTCATCGCCTTCCGCGAAGGGCTCGGCTTCGAAGTGCTGCCGCACTCCGCCGGCAAGGACACCGGTCTCCGGGCGCCGTTCGAGGTGCTCTGCGAGCGGCTGCGCGACAACAAAGTGGTGTGCCTGATGGCCGAGCGCGACCTCACCCGCACCGGCGTCGAGGTCGAATTCTTCGGCGAGCCCACCCGGATGCCGGCCGGGCCGGCGAAGCTGGCGATCGCGACCGGTGCGGCCCTGCTGCCCGCGCACTGCTGGTTCGAAGACCACGAAGTTGCAGGCTGGGCTGTCTCGATGCATCCCGCCCTGGATTGCACCAGCGGCGACGTCACCGCCGTCACGCAGGCGCTGGCCGATAATTTCGCCAAGAACATCGGCGCCCACCCCGAGGACTGGCACATGATGCAGCCGCAATGGCTGGCCGACCTCTCCCAAGCCAAACAGGCCAGGCTCAGGGAGTCCTGATGCGGATCGGGATGGTCTGTCCGTACTCGTTCGATGTGCCGGGCGGCGTGCAGTCGCATGTCCTGCAACTGGCCGAGGTGATGCGCGCCCGCGGGCACGACGTCAGTGTGCTCGCGCCGGTCTCGCCGCACGCCGCGCTGCCCGAGTACGTCGTCTCCGCGGGCAAGGCCGTCCCGATTCCGTACAACGGGTCGGTGGCCCGGTTGCGATTCGGCCCGGCCTCCCACCGCAAGGTCAAAAAATGGCTTGTCGAAGGCGATTTCGACGTGCTGCACCTGCACGAGCCCAACGCGCCGAGTCTGTCGATGCTCGCCCTGAACATCGCCGAGGGGCCGATCGTCGCGACCTTTCACACGTCGACCACCAAATCGCTCACGCTGACGGTCTTTCAGGGCATCCTGCGGCCGATGCACGAGAAGATCATCGGCCGCATCGCGGTGTCCGACCTGGCCCGGCGCTGGCAGATGGAGGCGCTGGGGACCGACGCGGTCGAGATTCCCAACGGCGTCGACGTCGACTCGTTCGCATCGGCGGCACGGCTCGACGGCTACCCGCGGCCCGGCAAGACGGTGCTGTTTTTAGGCCGCTACGACGAGTCCCGCAAGGGCATGTCGGTGCTGCTCGAGGCGCTGCCACGGGTGGTTGAGCGCTTTGCCGACGTGCAGCTGCTGGTCGTCGGGCGCGGCGATGAAGACCACTTACGCAGTCAGGCAGGCGAATTGGTGAAGCACATCCGATTCCTGGGTCAGGTCGACGACGCGGGCAAGGCGTCGGCAATGGGCAGCGCCGACGTCTACTGCGCGCCCAACACCGGGGGCGAGAGTTTCGGCGTCGTCCTGGTCGAGGCGATGGCCGCCGGCACCCCCGTCGTCGCCGGCGATCTGGACGCCTTCCGGCGGGTGCTGTGCGATGGCGAGCTCGGGTGCCTGGTCCCGGTTGGTGACGGCACCGCACTGGCCGACGCCCTCGTCGCGTTGCTGGAGAACGGCGTGCTGCGCGAGCGCTACGTGGCGGCCGCCGCGCAGGCGGTCAAGCGCTACGACTGGTCGGTGGTTGCCAGCCAGATTTTGCGGGTCTACGAAACGGTCGCCGCGACGGGCGCCAAGGTTCAGGTGGCCAGCTGATGACCTGGCTGGCCGTTCTGTCCGCCGTGCTGGTCGCGGCGCTGGCGATGCTGGGCGCCTGGGCGTACCGGACGGCCAATCGCCTGGACCGGCTGCATGTGCGCTACGACCTGTCCTGGCAGGCGCTTGACGGCGCCCTGGCCCGGCGCGCGGTGGTCGCGCGGGCCGTGGCTATCGACGCCTATGGCGGTGCGTCTGAAGGCAGGCGGCTGGCGGCGCTGGCCGATGCCGCCGAGGCCGCGCCGCGGAACGCCCGTGAGTCGTGCGAAAACGAGCTGTCGGCCGCGCTGGCCGTCGTCGATCCGGCTTCGCTGCCGGCGGGGCTGATCGCCGAGATGGCCGACGCCGAGGCCCGGGTGCTGCTGGCCCGCCGCTTCCACAACGACGCGGTTCGCGACACCCTGGCGCTCGCTGAGCGGCCCTTAGTGCGCCTGTTCCGCCTCGGCGGCACGGCGCCGCTGCCGAGCTACTTGGAGATCGTCGAGCGGCCCCACGCGCTGGCCCACGGCGATCACGGCGTGCTCAACCACCGCACGTCGGCGCGCGTGGTGCTGCTCGACGACGCCGGTACGGTGCTGCTGTTGTGCGGGTCGGATCCAGCGCTGCGCGGCCAGACCGTACCGAAGTGGTGGTTCACCGTGGGCGGCGAGGTGCGCAAGGGGGAGCGGCTGGCCGAGGCCGCGGCGCGGGAATTGGCGGAGGAGACCGGGCTGCGGGTCGCGCCGGCCGACATGGTCGGGCCCGTCTGGCGGCGCGACGAGGTGTTCGAGTTCAACGGCTCCCTGATCGACAGCGAGGAGTTCTACTTCGTCTATCGCACCCATCGGTTCGAGCCGGCGTGCGCGGGCCGAACCGACCTGGAACGCAGCTACATCCACGGTCACCGCTGGTGTGATGCCGCTGAAATGGCCCAACTCGTCGCCGCCGGGGAGACGGTTTACCCCATGCAGTTATCCGAACTGCTCACCGACGCGGCCGCATTCGCCGGCGGCCGGGCGCCGGGCCCGCTGGTGTCCATCCGCTGAGTCCGCCGGTAAGCGAGCCTGTTGGGGGCCTCACTAGACTGGGGCGACAACGATCGAAGGTAGATCTTGAAGGAGATCAAGTAAGTGGATACCGCCCACCCATCGAACGGCAGCGGGCGAACCGGAACGGCCCGCGTCAAACGAGGCATGGCCGAGATGCTCAAGGGCGGCGTCATCATGGACGTCGTCACCCCCGAGCAGGCCCGGATCGCCGAAGGCGCGGGCGCCGTCGCCGTGATGGCGCTGGAACGGGTGCCCGCCGACATCCGCGCCCAGGGTGGTGTGTCGCGGATGAGCGACCCCGACATGATCGAGGGCATCATCTCCGCGGTCACCATCCCCGTGATGGCCAAGGCCCGCATCGGGCATTTCGTCGAGGCGCAGATCCTGCAGAGCCTCGGCGTGGACTACGTCGACGAGTCCGAGGTGCTGACGCCCGCGGACTACACCCACCACATCGACAAGTGGAAGTTCACCGTGCCGTTCGTGTGCGGAGCGCCCAATCTCGGTGAGGCGCTGCGGCGTATCGGCGAAGGGGCGGCCATGATTCGGTCCAAAGGCGAAGCAGGCACCGGGGATGTCTCCAATGCGACTACGCACATGCGGGCCATCGGCAGCGAAATTCGCCGGCTAACGTCGTTGGCTGAAGACGAGTTATATGTGGCTGCAAAGGAGTTGCAAGCGCCCTATGAGCTTGTTGTCGAGGTGGCCCGGGCGGGCAAGTTGCCGGTCACATTATTCACCGCGGGCGGCATCGCCCGGATGAGCGACCCCGACATGATCGAGGGCATCATCTCCGCGGTCACCATCCCCGTGATGGCCAAGGCCCGCATCGGGCATTTCGTCGAGGCGCAGA
>DASYBR010000159.1:0-7074 GCA_036500645.1 Mycobacterium sp.
TTGCGTGCCGCCGATCACCGGGTCCTGCGCATCGTGCGCCGTTCGCCGGCGAATCCCGACGAACTGCATTGGAATCCCGAGAGCGGCGAGTTCGACCCCGACGCGCTGCGCGAAGCCGACGCCGTCGTCAACCTGTGCGGCGTCAACATCGGTCAGCGCCGGTGGTCGGGCGCCTTCAAGCAGAGTCTGCGTGACAGCCGCATCGCCCCCACCGACGTGCTTGCCCATGCCGTCGCCGAGGCCGGCGTACAGACCCTGATCAACGCCAGCGCGGTGGGCTTCTACGGCGACAGCAAGGACCGGGTGGTTGACGAAACCGACCGCGCGGGAGCGGGTTTCCTCGCCCAGCTGTGCGAAGACTGGGAGGCCGCCACGCTGCCGGCCCAGTACGGCGGTGCCCGCGTGGTGCTGGCCCGCACCGGCCTGGTGATCTCCCCCTCGGGAGGTGCGCTGGGGCGGTTGCGGCCCCTGTTCCGGGCGGGCCTGGGTGCGCGGCTTGGCAGTGGCCGCCAATACATGTCGTGGATCACGCTCGAAGACGAGGTGCGGGCGCTGCTGTTCGCGATTTCGAACCCCGCCCTGTCGGGTCCGGTGAACATGACGGGGCCCGCGCCCGTCACCAATGCCGAGTTCACCACCGCGTTCGGGCGGGCGGTCAACCGCCCAACGCCGTTGATGCTGCCCGGTTTTGCGATCCGGGCCGCGCTGGGAGAGTTCGCCGATGAGGGTCTGCTCATCGGGCAGCGCGCCATTCCGTCGGCACTGGAGCGGGCCGGATTTGAGTTCCACCACAACACCATTGGCGAGGCGCTCGACTACGCCACCGCCCGGCGCGACCACGACTAGATCCCTACGCAGCGTCGGGTTCGTCGTCTGATTCTGTTAGCTTTTTCTCGGGGTGGTGGAAAGTGTTGATGCGGGGTTGACCGCGGTCGAGATGCGGCGGTGGTATCCATTCGGTGTCACCATTGGTGCGTTTTCGGGTGGTCCAGCCGCGGGGCTGCAAGAGTCGGTGATGCGGTCCGCAGGTCAGGGTGAGGTTGTCGATGCCGGTGGTATGGCATTGGGCGTAGTTGGCAACGTGGTGAACTTCACAGTAGTATCCGCCGACGTCGCAGCCGGGAGCTGAGCAGCCAAGGTCTTTGGCGTACAACACGATTCGCTGACCGGCCGAAGCGAGGCGTTTGGTGTGATAAAGCGCCACGGGTTTGCTTTGGTCGAAGACCGCCAAATAATGGTGGGCGTGTCGAGCTAGGCGGATCACATCGCTGATCGGCAGCCGAGTGCCGCCGCCGGTAACACCTTGGCCGGCAACCGCTTCCAAATCCGCCAGGGTCGTCGAGACGATAATCGAGGCCGGCAGTCCGTTGTGCTGACCCAGCGAGCCGGACGCCAAGACTGCGCGCAGGGCGGCATTGAGGCCGTCGTGATTACGCTGGGACGTCGAGCGGACGTCGTGATCGATCGCGTCCTGCCCAGGCGCACCATCGACAGTGGGCTGCTCGTCATTGGGGTTGCACATACCTGGAGCCGCCAACTTGGCCAACACCGCCTCCAGGGTGGCGCGCGCTTCCGGCGTCAGCCAACCGGTCAACGCCGACATGCCATCGGCCTGTTGCTTACCGAGTGTGAGACCGCGGCGGTGGGCGCGATCGTCATCGGTGTAGCTGCCGTCGGGGTTCAGGCAGTTCGCGAGGCGATCGGCCAGCCGCGCCAGCTGGTCAGGCCGATACTGGGCACCCAGCTGGGCTAGATGGGCTTCGGCGTTTTCGCGGGTATCGGTATCGATGAAGCCGGGCAGCTGGTGATAGAAGCGCCGGATCACCGCCACATGCTCTCTGCCGAGCTTTCCCTCCCGCTGCGCGGCGGCGGTGGCGGCTAGGACGGGCGCCATGGGTTCGCCGGTGAGTCCGCACCGGGCGCCCAGGTCAGCGGCCTCACGAACCCGCTTGCCCGCTTCGGCACGGCTGATCTGTGTCCAGTCGGCGATCGCATACGACAGCTTGCCGCCCAGCTCCTCGGCGGTGGCCTCACGCGCAAGCTGGTTGATCAGCGGGTGTTGACCGGCGGACAGTCGCCGTTGTGCCTGCTCGTACCGTCGCAGCAATGCCAGCCGCTCCCGGCTGCGCAGCATCTCGCAGTCCAGCCCGAGTACGGTATCGATGGCGGCATTCAAGGCGTCGAACGCCGCAGCGGCGGTTTCGCCGTCTGCGATGGCACCCGAACTCATACCAACGAAACTAAACCCACCCACCGACAAAAAACGTGCCCTGAGCGCGTTGAAATTAAAGTGACGCAGGTGATTTCAGTTTCAGTGGCAGCCAATCAACCAGGCACCAAGCGTTAAGTTATGCCACCGCGCGCCGCCACCACGACTGAGCTTTCCAGAGCGGGTCCGCTCTACCGCCCGGGCCGAGCGTTCATCCGTCGTTCTCCAGATCCGCCAGGAAATCAGCGGCCTGTTTGGCCACACCGACACAAATGGCACCGGAATAACCAGTGATACAAAGGCTTTCGACTTCGCGAGGAGTACGCCAGTCAGTCGCCGGGATCACGCGAGTAACCTCGCGAACGTGATCGCTTCCATCCGGTCGAGCCAGGCCCCGATCGAGGTTCGCCAGCTCGGAATCGTCGACTACCGCAGCGCCTGGCAGCGGCAGCGTGACCTGGCTGACGCCCGGGTCGCCGGCGCCAACGACACACTGCTGCTGCTCGAGCACCCCGCGGTGTACACCGCCGGGCGGCGCACCGAGCCGCAGGAGCGTCCTCTCGACGGCACCCCGGTTGTCGACACCGACCGCGGCGGCAAGATCACCTGGCACGGCCCCGGGCAGCTGGTCGGGTATCCGATCATCGGCTTGGCCGAACCGCTGGACGTGGTCAACTACGTGCGGCGGCTGGAGGAAGCGCTGATCAAGGTCTGCGCCGACCTGGGCTTGGACACGATGCGGGTCGACGGCCGGTCCGGGGTATGGGTGCCGGCAGGTGACGGCCGACCCGACCGCAAGGTCGCGGCAATCGGCGTGCGGGTGTCGCGCGCGACCACCCTGCACGGGTTCGCGCTGAACTGCGATTGCGATCTCGATGCGTTCGGCGCCATCGTGCCGTGCGGGATAAGCGACGCCGGGGTGACCTCGTTGTCCGCCGAGCTACGACGCACGGTGACCGTCGACGATGTCCGGACGATCGTCGCCGACGCCGTCGGCGACGCACTGGATGGTGTCTTGCCGGTCCAGGAACATCCCCCCGCGCGGGTAGCATCGGGCATGTGACTGTCGCACCCCAAGGACGCAAATTGCTGCGTCTGGAAGTGCGCAACGCCGAGACGCCGATCGAGCGCAAGCCGCCGTGGATCAAGGTGCGGGCCCGGATGGGGCCGGAGTACACCCAACTCAAGAACCTGGTCAAGCGCGAGGGGCTGCACACGGTCTGCGAAGAGGCCGGCTGCCCCAACATCTTCGAATGCTGGGAGGACCGGGAAGCCACCTTCCTGATCGGCGGTGACCAGTGCACCCGCCGCTGCGACTTCTGCCAGATCGACACCGGCAAGCCCGCTGAGCTGGACCGCGACGAGCCGCGACGAGTCGCCGACAGCGTGCACACCATGGGGCTGCGCTACGCCACGATCACCGGCGTCGCGCGTGACGACCTGCCCGACGGCGGAGCCTGGCTGTATGCCGAAACGGTGCGGGCGATCAAGGAGCTCAACCCATCGACCGGCGTCGAGCTGTTGATCCCGGACTTCAACGGTGAGCCCACGCGGCTTGCCGAGGTCTTCGAGTCGCGCCCGGAAGTCTTGGCGCACAACGTCGAAACCGTTCCTCGTATCTTCAAACGCATCCGCCCGGCCTTCACCTATCAGCGCAGTCTCGGTGTGCTCACCGCGGCGCGCGACTTCGGGCTGGTGACCAAGAGCAACCTCATCCTGGGCCTGGGCGAAACCCCGGACGAGGTGCGCACGGCGCTGGCCGACTTGCGCAACGCCGGCTGCGACATCATCACGATCACCCAATACCTGCGCCCGTCAACGCGTCACCACCCGGTCGAGCGCTGGGTGCGGCCCGAGGAGTTCACCGACTTCGCGCAGCACGCCGAAGGTCTCGGGTTCTCCGGGGTGCTGGCCGGACCGCTGGTGCGATCGTCGTACCGGGCGGGTCGGCTCTACGAGCAAGCCGCGCGTACCCGAACCTCTGAAGCCGCGGCACCCTAACCGGCGATCCGCGTAAGTATCCTTAACGACTATGGCTAAACCCCGCACTGCCGCTGAGAACAAGGCCGCCAGGGCACAAGCGCAGGCCGCACGCAAGGCCGCGGCCAAACAGCGTCGCGCCCAGATGTGGCAGGCGTTCAACATTCAGCGCCAGGAAGACAAGCGGCTGCTGCCCTACATGATCGGCGCCTTCGTGCTGATCGTGGGCATCTCGGTGGGAGTCGGCGTGTGGGCCGGCGGGCTGACGATGCTCACCTTGATCCCGCTCGGCGTGCTGCTGGGCGGTTTGGTCACCTTCATCATCTTCGGTCGTCGCGCCCAGAAATCGGTCTACCGCAAGGCGGAGGGCCAGACCGGCGCGGCGGCGTGGGTGTTGGACAACCTGCGCGGCAAGTGGCGGGTCACCCCGGGTGTGGCCGCGACCGGCCACTTCGACGCCGTGCACCGAGTGGTCGGGCGACCGGGCGTCATCCTGGTCGGCGAAGGATCGGCGGCCCGGGTCAAGCCGCTGTTGGCACAGGAGAAGAAGCGCACCGCGCGGCTGGTGGGCGACGTGCCGATCTACGACGTCGTCGTCGGCAACGGCGAAGACGAGGTTCCCCTAGGAAAGTTGGAGCGCCACCTCACCAAGCTCCCGGCCAACATCAACGTCAAGCAGATGGACTCGCTGGAGTCCCGGCTGGCCGCGCTGGGTACGCGAGCCGGCGCCGCCGCCATGCCGAAGGGTCCGCTGCCGAACGCGGGCAAGATGCGCGGCATGCAGCGCACCGTGCGTCGCCGGTAGCGATCGCAAGCGCGGCGAAGCGGGTCGCCGCCTTCTAACGCCGCACCACCGCGGTTGCCGTCAGGCGATCCTGCAGGCCCCGTCCGTCCCAGTCGGTAAACAACGCCGGGACGACCGTTCCGACCAGCACCCCCCGCACCACGGCGCGCCCTGCGCCGACGTGCAGACGTCCGTCCACCGTCACTACCCGTAGCCCCAGCGCCAGCTGCCCGGGGGTGAAACCAAACAACCGCACCGAGACCACGCCGATAACAAACCAGACGACCAGGACCGCGGTCGCCAGCGTGTGTTCGGAAAACAGGCCGAACCTCAAGCACAGCGCGGCCAGGCCGTAAGAGATCAGCCAGTCGATCATCAGCGCGCCCAGCCGGCGCCCCATCGGCGCCAAGGAGCCCGGCCCGCCCTCCGGCATGCCCAAACTCTCGCCGGGATACACCGATCGTGATTCCGGCATCATCGACCAAAACGCGGACTCGACTGCCCCACCGACTGCAAAAGACCGGTGCGCCAGGGCACCAGACCAGATACGATCTTGCGGTCCATGGCCCCCACAATAGAACCCGCCGTAGACCCGGGCTCAGGCGTGGCGGCGTGGGTCACGTAACCTGCGCGCAACACAAGGTTGACGGGCGGGCAACATCTGCTCCATAGCGTCGGCCGCGGATCTCACCAAGTAAAGGAGCAATTCTGTGACGGAAACGACGCCCGACGACGTCTTCAAACTCGTAAAAGACGAGAACGTCGAGTTTGTCGACGTCCGGTTCTGTGACCTGCCAGGCATCATGCAGCACTTCACAATTCCGGTTTCGTTTTTCGACATGAGCGTCTTCGAGGACGGCCTGGCATTCGACGGGTCGTCGATTCGGGGATTCCAGTCGATCCACGAGTCCGACATGCTGCTGCTCCCCGACCCCGAGACCGCGCAGATCGATCTGTTCCGCGAGGCCAAGACGCTCAACCTCAACTTCTTCGTGCATGACCCGTTCACGCTGGAACCGTACTCGCGCGACCCACGCAACATCGCCCGCAAGGCCGAGAACTATCTGATCAGCACCGGCGTCGCCGACGCGGCATACTTCGGCGCCGAGGCCGAGTTCTACATATTCGACTCGGTCAGCTTCGACTCGCGCACCAACGGCTCGTTCTACGAGATCGACGCGATCTCCGGTTGGTGGAACACCGGCTCGCCAAACGAGCTCGACGGCAGTCCCAACCGCGGCTACAAGGTCCGCCCCAAGGGTGGTTACTTCCCCGTCGCCCCCGTCGACCACTACGTCGATCTGCGCGACAAGATGCTGTCCAACCTGATCAAGGCCGGCTTCAGCCTGGAGAAGGGCCACCACGAGGTGGGCACCGGCGGCCAGGCCGAGATCAACTACAAGTTCAACACGCTGCTGCACGCGGCCGACGACATGATGCTCTACAAGTACATCGTCAAGAACACCGCGTGGGCCGAGGGCAAGACCGTGACGTTCATGCCCAAGCCGCTGTTCGGCGACAACGGCTCGGGTATGCACTGCCATCAGTCGCTGTGGAAGGACGGCACCCCGTTGATGTACGACGAGACCGGCTACGCCGGCCTGTCGGACACCGCCCGCCACTACATCGGCGGTCTGCTGCACCACGCGCCGTCGCTGCTGGCCTTCACCAACCCGACGGTGAACTCCTACAAGCGTCTGGTTCCCGGCTTCGAGGCGCCGATCAACCTGGTCTACAGCCAGCGCAACCGCTCGGCGTGTGTTCGCATCCCGATCACCGGGTCCAACCCGAAGGCCAAGCGGCTGGAGTTCCGTTGCCCCGACTCGTCGGGCAACCCGTACCTGGCGTTCTCGGCCATGCTGATGGCCGGCCTGGACGGCATCAAGAACAAGATCGAGCCGCAGGCGCCGGTCGACAAGGACCTCTACGAGCTGCCGCCGGAAGAGGCCGCCAACATCCCGCAGGCACCGACTCAGCTGTCCGCGGTGATCGACCGGCTGGAAGAAGACCACGAATACCTTACGGAGGGCGGCGTTTTCACGCCCGACCTCATCGAGACGTGGATCAGCTTCAAGCGCGACAACGAGATCCTGCCGGTCCA
>DASYBR010000160.1:0-22842 GCA_036500645.1 Mycobacterium sp.
CTGGTGGTCGCCACGACCACCGTCTTCGGCGCCTTCTCCCATCGGTGGCTGGCCAGGCGCACCCGGCGCCGCATCAACCCGGGCCTGGTCGTGGGTGGCCTCGCTATTCTCGTCATGGTGGTCTGGGTCGGAACCGCATTAACCATCTCTACGAGCGCGAGTCGTAGCGCCAAGAACACGGCGGCGGACTCGCTCAAGATCGTGACCAATGTCGCGATCACCGCCCAGCAGGCGCGGGCCGACGAGACGCTGTCGCTGATCCGCCGGGGGGACGAAGAGAAGCGCAAGCAATCGTTCTATCAGCGCATCGACTCCATGCACCAACAGCTCGATCAGTACATGGTCCGCAGCGACGCCGTCGACAAGCCCGACCTGGAGGGCGCCGATCAGCTGCTGCTGCGTTGGCGGCAGGCCAACGACCGGATCAACTCCTACATCTCGGTGGGTAACTACCGGGCCGCCACCCAGGTCGCCCTGGGCAGCAGCGAAGACGACTCCACCCCGGCGTTCGACAAGCTGGAAGACGAGCTGGGCAAGGCGATGGACCAAAGCCGCACCCGCTTGCGCAATGACATCCTCAGTGCGCGCGGCGGGCTGTCGGGCGCGCAGGTCGGCGGTGTGGTGCTCAGCCTGGGCGCCGCCATCGCGGTGGCGCTGGGTATGTGGCCGCGGCTGAAAGAGTATCGGTAATGAAACATCTGCCCCGGCTCCGGCGGGCGTGCACTGTGCTCGGCACGGTGGTGCTGCTGGCGGGCTGCGGGCATGCCGAAACGCTGACCGCGGCCACGCCGCCGACGCTGCCCCCGCCCACGCCCGTCGGCATGCAGCAGTTGCCACCGGAGCCTCCGCTGCCGATGGACGACGCCAGTCAAAACTGCGACCTGACGGCCAGCCTGCGCCCCTTCCCGACCAAGGCGGAGGCGGACGCGGCCGTCGCCGACATCCGTGCCCGCGGCAGGCTGATCGTCGGGCTCGACATCGGCAGCAACCTGTTCAGCTTCCGGGACCCGATCACCGGGGAGATCACCGGCTTCGATGTCGACATCGCCGGCGAGATCGCGCGCGACATCTTCGGCGCCCCGTCGCACGTGGAGTATCGGATCCTGTCATCCGACGAGCGCGTCACCGCGCTGCAGCACTCCGAGGTCGACGTGGTGGTCAAGACCATGACCATCACCTGCGATCGGCGCAAGCAGGTGAACTTCTCGACCGTCTACCTCGACGCCAACCAGCGCATTCTGGCTCCGCGGGATTCGGCGATCGGCAAGGTGAATGACCTGTCCGGCAAACGAGTTTGCGTGGCCAAGGGCACGACCTCGTTGCACCGGATCCGGCAGATCGACCCGCCGCCGGTCATCGTGTCGGTGGTGAACTGGGCCGACTGCCTGGTCGCGATGCAGCAGCGCGAGATCGACGCCGTCAGCACCGACGACTCGATCCTGGCAGGGCTGGTCGAGGAGGACCCCTACCTGCACATCGTCGGGCCCAACATGGCCACCCAGCCCTACGGCATCGGGGTCAACCTGAACAACACCGGGCTGGTGCGATTCGTCAACGGCACACTGGAGCGGATCCGGCACGACGGCACCTGGAATACTTTGTACCGCAAATGGTTAACCGTGCTGGGGCCGGCACCTGCCCCGCCCACACCGAGGTACGTGGACTGATGTCCGAACTGGAGAAGCGCACCGACGAGCCGGAGACCGGCTCCGAAGACGTGGGCCCGGGCACCCAACCGGCCGACGCCCAGAGCGGTGCGACATCGGCGCGGATCGAGGCCACCCAGGCGCTGTTCCGCCCCGATTTCGACGACGACGATGACGACGACGACTTCCCGCACATCTCGCTGGGCACCATGGATACCGAGCCGCAAGACCGGATGACGGTGGCGACGCGGGTGCTGCCCCCGGTCAGACAGCTCGGCGGTGGCCTGGTCGAGATCCCCCGGGTGCGGGACATCGATCCGCTCGAAGCCCTGATGACCAATCCGGTGGTGCCGGAGTCCAAACGGTTCTGCTGGAACTGCGGAAAGCCCGTCGGCCGGTCCAGCAAGGACGCCAAGGGGGCATCAGAGGGCTGGTGTCCGGCCTGCGGCAGCACGTATTCGTTTCTGCCGCAACTGAATCCGGGCGACATCGTCGCCAACCAATACGAGGTCAAGGGCTGCATCGCGCACGGCGGGCTGGGCTGGGTGTACCTGGCGGTCGACCACAACGTCAACGACCGGCCGGTGGTGCTCAAGGGTTTGGTGCACTCCGGCGACGCCGAGGCGCAGGCGATCGCCATGGCCGAACGGCAGTTCCTCGCCGAGGTGGTCCACCCGCAGATCGTGCAGATCTTCAACTTCGTCGAGCACCAGGACCGGCACGGCGATCCGGTCGGTTACATCGTCATGGAGTATATCGGCGGGCAGTCGCTCAAGCGCGGCTCCAAGAATGGCAAAGACGCCAAACTGCCCGTCTCCGAGGCCATCGCCTACCTACTGGAAATCCTTCCGGCGCTGAGCTATTTGCACTCCATCGGCCTGGTCTACAACGACCTCAAGCCGGAGAACATCATGCTCACCGAGGAGCAGCTCAAGCTGATCGACCTGGGCGCGGTGTCGCGGATCAATTCCTTCGGCTACCTCTACGGCACCCCCGGCTTCCAGGCCCCGGAGATCGTGCGAACCGGCCCGACCATAGCCACCGACATCTACACGGTGGGGCGCACACTCGCGGCGCTGACGCTGACCATGCCCACCCGCAACGGCCGCTACGTGGACGGCCTGCCCGAAGACGATCCGACGTTGAGCACCTACGACTCGTTCCGCCGGTTGCTGCGCCGCGCAACCGATCCCGATCCGCGGCGCCGGTTCGGCAGCACCGAGGAGATGTCCGCGCAGTTGATGGGCGTGTTGCGGGAAGTGGTCGCCCAGGACACCGGGGTACCGCGGCCCGGCTTGTCGACCATCTTCAGCCCCAGCCGCTCGACATTCGGGGTGGACCTGCTGGTCGCGCACACCGACGTCTACCTGGACGGCCAGGTGCACTCGGAGAAGCTGACCGCCAGGGAGATCGTCACGGCATTGCAAGTGCCGCTGGTCGATCCGGCCGACGTCGCCGCCCCCGTGCTACAAGCGACCGTGCTGTCCCAGCCGGTGCAGACGTTGGACTCGTTGCGCGCCGCACGGCATGGGACATTGGACGCCGACGGCGTCGAGGTGTCCGAGTCGGTGGAATTGCCGCTGATGGAAGTCCGCGCGCTGCTGGACCTGGGCGACGTGGCCAAGGCCACCAGGAAGCTCGACGACCTTGCCGAACGGGTTGGCTGGCAATGGAGATTGGTGTGGTATCGGGCTGTAGCCGAGCTCCTTACCGGCGATTACGATTCCGCAACAACGCATTTCACCGAGGTGCTGGATACCTTCCCCGGCGAGCTGGCGCCCAAGCTGGCGCTGGCCGCCACCGCCGAACTCGCCGGCAACGTCGATGAGCACATGTTCTATCAGACCGTGTGGAAGACCAATGACGGTGTGATCTCGGCGGCGTTCGGGCTGGCCCGAACGCTTTCCGCCGAGGGCGATCGAGCCGACGCGGTGCGCACACTGGACGAAGTACCGCCTACCTCAAGGCATTTCACCACCGCGCGGCTGACCAGCGCGGTGACGCAGCTGTCCGGCCGATCCAAGAGTGAAATCACCGAGGAGGAGATTCGCGACGCCGCCCGCCGCGTGGAGGCGTTGCCGCCGACCGAACCGCGCGTGTTGCAGATCCGCGCGCTGGTGCTGGGCTGCGCGATGGACTGGCAAGAGGACCACGAGTCGAGCACCAACCACATCCTCGGCTTCCCGTTCACCGAGCACGGTCTGCGGCTCGGCGTCGAGGCATCGCTGCGTAACCTGGCCCGCGTCGCGCCCACCCAGCGACACCGGTACGCCCTGGTGGACATGGCGAACGCGGTGCGGCCCACGAGCACGTTCTAGTTCTTGTGCGGCTCTCTTTCGAGTGTGCTACTGGAATTAACCAAGCGGACGTTGTGGACCACCTGGACGCGGCTTACTCACACGAGTGATGTGGTGTCGCGGCGCCGGACGTAGGCCGTCCAGGTCACCGCCACACACACCAAGTAGAACGCCAAGAACACCCAGAAAACGTGGCCGCTGGCTGCACCTGCGTTCAGAGTGATTTCACCGGCCCTCGTCGGATGGTCTTATCCTCAGCCGACGGACACCGATCAAATTCATGCCGCTACAGCGCAGGAGCGTCGCCGCATTGCTGATGTGATTGACGATCTTGACCCTCTACCAGCTCAGCTGCGCAGCGTCCGTGGTAATCCGAACCAGGGCATGACATCGTTGTCAAAGCGGGTCAACCCGCATATGCGATCTCCGGCGACGCTGAGGACCAGCAGACCAGCGGCGTGTCGGATCGCACCGGTATCGGTGTGTAAGTAGGCCCCGAACGCGGGCTGGCCATTGGCGCGGGTCGGCACGAGTCCATACTTGCGATTGCGAAAGACGTTGGTGTAGAAGCGCCGCACCGCATCGCGTCCGTGGTACTCAAGTGGGATCGGCGGCATGGAAACGCGGACGTCGGCCGTCAGCAGATCGATCAAGGCGTCGACGTCGCCGGACTGATACGCGTGGACGAACCTGGCTACGAGTGCCTGCTCTGCCGGAGAGTTCGGCACGAGCGGGGCACTTTCGTCGCCCAGTCGGTGGCGGTGCAGCGCAGCCCGGGCACGCTTGAGCGCACTGTTGACCGACTCGACGGTGGTGTCCAGCATTTCGGCGACCTCGGCGGCGGAATAAGCGAGCACTTCACGAAGGATGAGCACGGCGCGCTGACGAGCAGGAAGCACCTGCAGCGCGGTCACGAACGCCAGGGAAATGGATTCCTGCTGTTCGTATTTCGCCTCCGGACTCGGCGCCCAGGTGTCGGCAGCGTCCAACATGGTGTCGGGAAACGGTTCCAGCCAGACGATTTCACCGAAATGGGTGGGCTCGGGCAGATTCGCTGTCGACATATCGAACTCCTTGGCCGGTCGCCTCTTGGCCGAGCGGAGAGCACTCAGACATTGGTTTGTGGCGATGCGGTAGAGCCAAGTGCGGATGGACGCCCGGGCCTGGAAACCGTCCAGCCCCTGCCAGGCCGCGAGAAGGGTGTTCTGCACCATGTCCTCCGCATCCTGCAAAGACCCCAGCATGCGATAGCAGTGCATCTGCAGTTCTCGGCGGTGCGGGTCGGTCAATAAGCGGAACGCCTCGGTGTCCCCGGCGCGTGCGCGTTCGATCAGTTCCGTTGTCATCCCATGTCACCACTCGCCTCACCTCGGGTCGCCGACGGCGCGCCCTTCTAAGTATCGACGCCGCCGCAGGCCCGAACTGGGCGCAAGACCGGCGCCCAATTTCGTCGGCGCTGTGCATCTACCACTTTGACAGCATTCACATTCGTGCAGAGGAGGATCCATGACAATAGCGGGCAAGGCGGTACTGGTGACGGGCGCTAGCCGGGGTATCGGTCAGGCTCTGGTTGCAGAAGCCTTAAGCAGAGACGTCGCTCGCGTGTACGTCGCCACGCGCCAGCCGGTGACCCATCCCGACGCGCGGGTCACCCCGCTGACGATGGACGTGACGGATCGTCAGCAGATCCGACGCGCTGCCGAGCACGTCGACTCCCTGGACGTGCTCATCAACAACGCAGGCATAGCACGCTACGACGACTTGAGCGACCGGACTTCAATCGAGCATCACCTCGCCGTGAACCTGCTCGGTACCTTCGACGTCATCCAGGTGTTTTTGCCGAAGCTCCAGAATGCTCGCGGAGCCATCGTCAACAATCTGTCCGTCAACGCCTTGGCCCCGTTGCCGCTCATCCCCGCATATTCGATCTCCAAGGCCGCGGCCTTCAATTTGACACAGTCACTGCGGATCCTGCTCGCTCCGAGAGGCGTGCGGGTACACGCAGTGCTCACGGGACCCGTGGACACTGACATGACCAAGGGGCTCGCGATCCCCAAGGCCACTCCAGCATCAGTGGCGCAGGAAATCTTCGACGGAGTCGAACTCGACCAGGACGAGATCTTCCCGGACGCGATGTCGCAGACCCTGGCGCATAGCTGGCACAGCGGGACCGCCAAGACATTAGAACAGCAGTATTCGACGCTTCTCGACGCAACGACCACCAACTAGCGGCCGCGAAAAGACGTCGAAACGAAAGGCATTGAGATGAACGACTTGTCAGGCACGAAAACCCTCGTCCTAGGGGCGAGCCGCGGATTGGGCCGCGGAATCGCCGCGGCATTCGCCGAATCCGGAGCCGACGTCATCGCTGTCGCCCGGACGGGCTCGGCGCTCGCCGAGCTCGCGGCTACCCACCCAGGCATCGGTACCGAAATCGCCGACGCCGCCGACGAGGCGACGGCGTTCCGGCTGATCGACCAGCACAACCCAACCATCCTCATTCTCCTCGCAGGCGCAACACCGGTGATGCGCGAAATGCAGCGGCACACCTGGGAGACGTTCTCGGCCAATTGGAATTCCGACGTCAAGATCGCCTTCACGTGGCTGCGCGAGGCCCTGACAAAGCCGCTGGTCCCGGGCGGCAGGGTCATCGTGGTCAGTAGCGGTGCAGCATTGAACGGATCTCCGCTCAGCGGCGGATATGCAGGCGCCAAGGCCACACAGCGGTTCATCGCCCAGTACGCGCAAAGTGAGTCAGACCGAGCGGGTTTGGGCATAACGGTCACGACGGTCATGCCGCGGATGACACCCTTCGGGGAGGTTGGTCGACAGGGTGTGCGGGCGTACGCGAAACTCAGCGGTCAATCCGAGGACGACTATCTGCGCCAGTTGGGAGCACTCACCACTCCGGAGATTGCCGGCTCAGCGCTGGTAGCACTCGTCCGAGCCGACCCTTCGACCGCCGCCCCGGGCTACGTATTGACGGGCAATGGGCTGCAGGCCTTGGTCTGATCACCGCAATCGGCGCCAACAGCCGGCCAACGGTTGTCTGCGCTGAACCTTCGACGCCGTATCTCGGTGTCAATCAACCGAAAGGCAGAAAAACCGTGCTACTCATCGACAAGAACGCGATCGTTTACGGCGCCGCCGGCGCAGTGGGAAGTGCGGTGGCCCAGGTCTTCGCACGGGAGGGCGCCCGGGTCTTCCTCGCCGGGCGTACCAACGCCGCGCTGACTGCGGCGGCCGACGAAATCACTCAGGCGTGCGGTGCCGTTGTGGAGGTCGCCGCACTCGACGTGATGGACGGCGACGCCGTCGAAACTCACGCCGACGCGGTGGTCCGCAGCGCGGGCTCCCTCGACATCTCCTTCAACGCGATAAGTCTGCCGCAGAAGGGAATTCAGGGTACGTCGCTCGCTGACATGTCACTTGAATCATTCAGTCTGCCCATGGCAGCCTACCCAATGGCCAACTTTCTGACCGCCAGGGCGGCTGCGCGGCGCATGACGTCCCAGCGATCGGGGGTCATCATGACCATCACCGCCTCACCATCACGAGCGGCTGTGCCCCTTATGGGCGGCATGGCACCGGCTTGGGCGGCAGTCGAGGCACTGTCCCGCGGTCTGGCCGCCGAGCTGGGACCGCACGGCGTTCGGGTGGTATGCCTCAACGCGGCCGGTATGCCCGAGACACCGCAGCTCTCCGAGGTATACGGGCTGCACGCCGATGCCTACGGCATCAGCCGCGACGAATTCCATGCCCTGCAGTCGGCGTTGACTCTGCGTAAACAGTTGCCGACCGTCGCCGAAATCGCCGAGGTCGCCGCGTTCGTCGCATCGGAGCGCTGCAGTTCGATGACTGGCGCGGTCGCAAACCTCACTGGGGGCATGATCGTCGACTGACCGATCTCGGTCCGCGGCTCAGGTTGGATGAGAACCTTCATCAACCTGGGCCGCAAGAAAATCGCAAGAAACCTCAGCCAATTTTCAGCTGGACACCGCACAGTTAACGCATGGCGGGGCAGTCCACGGCGTGGGTCGGCACCGCCGGCATGCTGCGACGGACGGGGTTCGGGGTGACCGGACCCGAGGTCGACGCCGCCCTTACCCGGGACTGGCCGAGCCACGTGGACGCGATGCTGGGAACAGACCCTGATGCAGATCCCGGAGCGGTCGCCACCCCGATGCCCGCCGTCGAGTCGCCGCAGCCGCCCGGCAAAGGCGCCACACCGGCTGCGCGCAAGCAGTTCAACCAGCGACTCACCGAGCAGCAGGGCGTGCTGTCGGATTGGTGGCTGCGGCGCATGGTCGGTGTGCAGCAGCCGACGCGAGAGAAGTTGACGCTGCTGTGGCACAACCACTTTGCTACCTCGGCGCAGAAAGTGCGGTCCGCCGCACACATGGCCGCGCAGAACCAAAAGCTGCGCACCCTGTCACTGGGCGATTTCCGCACCCTGGCTTACGCGATGCTGACCGATGCCGCCATGTTGCGCTGGCTGGATGGACAGGCAAGCACCGCGAAGTCCCCCAACGAAAACCTCGCCCGGGAATTCATGGAGCTCTTCGCCTTGGGCCACGGGAACGGCTACAGGGAAAACGACGTACGCAACGGCGCCCGGGCACTGACGGGCTGGGTGATCGGCGCCGGGGACCAGACCTTTGTGGTCGCCAAACGCCACGACGCGAGCACCAAGACACTCTTCGGCCAGGCCCGCAACTTCGACGCCGGCGGATTCTGCGACACCGTACTGGCCCAACCCAAGTCGGCGGAGTACATCGCCGGAAGACTATGGCAGCAACTGGCTTCCGACGACCCGCCATCACAGCAGACGCTCGACCGGCTGGTGTCCTCCTACGGACCGAAACGGGACCTGCGCGCGCTGACCCGCGCGATCCTCACCGACGACGAGTTCACCGCGGGGCGGGGCGCCCGAAACAGCAGAGTCAACACACCGGTCGAATGGGTTGTCGGCGTGATCCGTTCGCTTCGCGTGCCCATAGACAAGCCCGCGCGGGTGAAGATGGTCGACTCGACGTTGCGAGCGCTCGGGCAACGACCGTTCTACCCGCCCAGCGTCGGCGGCTGGCCGCACGGCCAGGTGTGGCTGTCCACCGCCAGCGCGGGGACGCGGTTGCGCGCCGCAACGGAATTGGCACGCGCCGGCGACCTGTCGAGCATCGAAGACGTCGCCCCCGGCGAGCGCATCGACGCGGTCGGCTACCTGATCGGCGTCGGAGCGTGGTCGGACCGCACCGTCGAAGCGCTCAAGCCGCTGGCCGGCAGGCCACCGCAGCTGGTCGCCACCGCCGTCAACACTCCCGAATACCTGACTTCTTAGAGAGATTGCCCATGCCCGAGATGAATCGCCGCAGATTCCTGATCGCCGGCGCCGGCGCGGTCGGTCTGCTGTCCGGTGCCCTGGCGGTCGACTGGCACGACCTGCTGCAGGCGGCGCAGGACAACCCGCTGCCGCCGGGAGCAGGGGTGCTGGTGCTGTGCACACTGTACGGCGGCAACGACGGCATCAACACCTTGATTCCATACGCCGACAACGCTTATCACGACGCGCGACCCGAATTGGCCTACGCCTCGGGCGACGTCTTGCACCTGGACCAGCAACTGGGACTCAACCCCGCTATGAAGGGGTTGGCCCAGCTCTGGAACCAGCAGCACCTTGCCATCGTGCGCGGCGTTGGTTACCCACAGCCCGACCACAGCCACTTCCGGTCCATGGACATCTGGCAAACCGCGTCGCCGGCGGAGCCGGTGTCGACCGGCTGGATCGGCCGCTGGCTCGACGCCACCGGCGACGATCCGCTGCGCGCGGTCAACATCGGAGCGGTGCTGCCTCCGCTGGCCATCGGCGCCAAACACACCGCGGCTGCACTTTCACCGGGCGGCGGGGTCGCCGCAGCGGGCAAGTTCGACACGATCATGGACGCACTCGGTCACGACGACCCCTCCGATACCCCGGTGATGGCCGCGGTATGCAGGGCCTATCGCGCAGCACGTACGACCGACACCACCTTCAAGTCGGTCAAACCCGCAGAAAAGCAACCCAATTCGCTGACATCACAACTGAGCATGGTCGCCGCCGCGGTCAAGGCTCGCGTCCCTACCCGCGTATACACCGTGCAGCTCGGCGGGTTCGACACGCACGCCAACGAACGCAACACCCAGCAGCGCCTGCTGCAAACGTTCGACGAGGCGGTCACACCGTTCCTGCAGCAGGTGGCCGGCTCGAACGTGGTCTTGATGGCGTATTCGGAGTTCGGTCGCAGGGTGCGGGCCAACGCCTCCCAGGGCACCGATCACGGCACCGCGGGCCCGGTTTTCGTCGCGGGCACACCGGTCAAGGGCGGCTTCTACGGCGAGGAGCCCAGCCTGACCGATCTCGACAACGGAGACCTTAAGTACACCAACGACTTTCGCGACGTCTACCACGAGCTGCTCGACCGAACCGTAGGGACGGATCCCACGCCGGCGGTCGGCGCCGGACGAAAGAGCCTGGGGTTTCTAACCGCTTAGCAAGCTCACGCAGTCACGGGCGATGGCCAGTTCCTCGTTGGTGGGAACCACCAGCACTGCGATCGGCGAGCCGTCCGCCGAGATCCGTCGCGCTCCCTTGTCTTGCTTCGTGTTGCGGGCCTCGTCGAGCACGATGCCGAGCCCGGCCAGGCCGGCCAGCGCGTCGCGGCGGACCACGGGATCGTTTTCGCCGATGCCGGCGGTGAAGGTGATCGCATCGGTGCGCTCCAGCACCGCCAGGTACGCGCCGATGTACTTGCGCAGCCGGTGAACGAACACGTCGTAGGCCAATTGCGCTGCCTCGTCGCCGGATCGGATCCTCTCATGCAGACGCCGGAAATCCCGTTCGCCGGACAGGCCCAGCACCCCGGATCGTTTGTTCAGCATCGACTCCACGTCGTCGACGCCCATATTGGCGGTTAGGCACAGGTAGCTCACGATGCTTGGGTCGATGTCACCGCTGCGGGTGCCCATCACCAATCCCTCCAGCGGTGTCAGCCCCATCGACGTCTCCACCGCGCGGCCGCCGGCGATCGCCGAAGCCGAGGCGCCGTTACCCAGATGCAGCACAATCTGATTCAGGCTCTGCGGCGGCCGATCCAGGAAGGCGGCGGCCTGTTCGCTGACGTAGTGATGCGACGTGCCGTGAAATCCGTACCGACGGATCTGCCAGCGCTGCGCCAGTTCGCGGTCGATGGCGTAAGTCGCCGCAGGCGCCGGCAGGTCGTGGAAGAACGCCGTGTCGAAGACCGCGATGTGCGGGATGTCGGGCAGCAACTTTCGCGCCACCTCAATCCCCGCGATCGCCGGAGGGTTGTGTAACGGGGCCAACTCCGACAGCTTCTCGAGCGCGGCGATCCGCGCGTCGTCCAACAGTGTCGGGTGGTGAAACTCCTGGCCCCCGTGCACGACCCGATGTCCCACCGCCACCAGGCCGCAATTCTTCAGGTCGATGCCGTCGTCGGCCAGCGAGTCGAACGCTCGCCGAAGCGCCGCATCGTGGTCGGGAACCGAGGACGACCCTTCACCGATCCGGTCGACGTTGCCGGTCGCCCGCGAGACTCCGGAATCGGGGTCGACCAGTTGATACTTCAGCGAAGACGAACCCGAGTTGATCACCAGCACCAGGCGGGCCTGGGAATCACTGGCCATCGCTGCCCTGCGCCTGGATCGCGGTGATGGCAACCGTGTTCACGATGTCTTCGACCAGGGCGCCACGGGACAGATCATTCACTGGCTTGCGCAGCCCTTGCAGCACCGGGCCGATGGCGATCGCACCGGCGCTGCGCTGCACCGCTTTATAGGTGTTGTTACCCGTGTTGAGGTCGGGAAAGATCAGCACCGTGGCGCGGCCGGCTACCGCTGAGTCGCGCAGCTTGGTGGCAGCGACGGAGGGTTCGATGGCGGCGTCGTATTGGATGGGTCCCTCGACCGGCAGTTGCGGGTCCCGCTGTCGCACCAATTCCGTTGCAGTCCTGACCTTGTCGACGTCTGCCCCCGTGCCCGAATCACCGGTCGAGTAGGACAGCATGGCCACTTTGGGATCGATGCCGAACCGTGCGGCGGTGCGTGCCGAGGAGATCGCGATGTCGGCAAGCTGTTCGGGGGTCGGATCGGGCACGATCGCGCAGTCGCCGTAGGCGAGCACACGATCGGGTAGGCACATCAGAAAGATGCTGGACACCGTGGAGACGTCCGGAACCGTACGGATGATTTCCAAAGCCGGACGAACGGTGTGCGCCGTGGTGTGCGCGGCGCCGGACACCATCCCGTCGACCATGCCGTTGTACACCAGCATGGTGCCGAAATACGACACGTCGTGCATGATCTCACGGGCCCGCTCGAGGCTGATCCCCTTGGCCTTTCGCAATTCGGCGTATTGCTCGGCGAACCGATCGCGTAACTCGCTGATGCGTGGGTCGATGACCTTCGCCCCGTCCAGGCTCACACCGAGTTCCCCACAGCGCTGGTGGATTTGGGCTTCATCGCCCAGGATGGTCAGGTCCGCGACGCGGCGTTGCAGCACGCGGCCGGCCGCTTTGAGGATGCGGTCGTCATCGCCTTCGGGCAGAACGATGTGCTTGCGATCCGACCGGGCCTGCAGCGTCAGCCGGTGAATGAACATCTGGGGCGTCGTCACCGTCGGGATCGGAATAGCCAACTGCGCCAACAGATCCGCGACATCAATGTGCCGGTCCACCAACTCGACCGCGGTGTCGATCTTGCGTTGCGAACTCGTGGTAACCCGACCGCGAGTCGAGGCGACCGTGCTGGCCGTGTCGTAGGTGCCCAACGTGGTCGCGATGATGGGCAACCGCAGCCGCAGGCCCGACACCAAGGTGGCTATCGACGGGTGCAGGTCGAAACCGCCGTTGAGGATCAGACAGGTCAGCGACGGAAACCCTTCGGCCGCATGTGCACTGGCGACCGCCAGCACGACGTCCGAGCGATCTCCGGGGGTAATCACCGCCATGCCGTCGCGGAGGCGCTCGAGGACGTGGTCCGCGGTCATCCCGGCAACCAGAATGCCCAGCGCCTCGCGTCCGGTCAGGCTTGGGTCACCGCTGACCAGCCTCCCTCGCACCGCATTCTTCAGCTCGTCCACGGTCGGCGCCAGCAGCAGCGGTTCGTCCGGCAGCACATAACTGTGCGGAGCGAACTTGCGCAGTGCTTGGGTGACGGCCTCCACTTCCGCTGGCTCGCAACGGTTCGCGACGACCGCCGCGGTGTGGGCGCGCTGGGCCGCCAGCTCGGACAGACAGACTTCGACGACGGCGGCCACCTCGTCAGCAGTGCGGCCTTTGGCCCGCACGGTCAGCAGCACGGGTGCACCGAGGTTGACCGCGATCCTGGCATTGACCGAAAGCTCGGTCGGGCTGGCGATGTCGGTGTAGTCGCTGCCGACGATCACCACCACGTCACACTGCTCGGCCATTGCGTGGTAGGCGTCCACGATGTCGGCGATTGCGGCATCGCCGTCAGCGTGCAGCTGCTGGTAGGTCACGCCGACGCACTGCTCGTAGGTCAGCCCCGCGGTGGTGTGCGCCAGCAGCAATTCCAGGATGTAGTCGCGGTCCTCACCGAATCGCGTAATAGGCCGAAAGACACCGACTTTCGCCACCGTCGAGGCCAGTCGGTGCAGAACGCCAAGCGCAATCGTCGACTTCCCGGTCTCGGGTTCGGGAGCAGCGATGTAAATGCCGCTGGCGGCGGGCACCTGTGTTTCAGCCCAGCTGCCGCAGCCTGGGCGCCAAGTCCTTCTCGAAGAGCTCCAAGAACCGGCGTTGGTCATGGCCGGGCGCATGGAACACCAGATGGTTGAGGCCCCAGTCGACGTAGTCCTTGACCTTGGCGACGGCCTCGTCGGGGTCGGACGACACGATCCAGCGTTTGGCGACCTGCTCGATCGGAAGTTCGTTGGCGGCCTTCTCCATCTCCAGCGGGTCGTGAATGCTGGTCTTCTGTTCGGCCGTCAGCGACAGCGGCGCCCAGAACCGGGTGTTCTCCAGCGCTTTGTCCGGGTCGGTGTCGTAGGAGATCTTGATTTCGATCATCCGGTCGATGTCGTCGGGATTCTTGCCCGCTGCCTCGGCGCCTTCCTTCATGGCGGGGATGAGCTTGTCCTTATACAGCTCCTCACCCTTGCCAGAGGTGCAGATGAAACCGTCACCGGCACGACCCGCGTACTTGGCCACCTGCGGACCGCCCGCGGCGATGTAGATCGGAATGCCACCCTCGGGCACGTCGTAGATGGAGGCGCCCTTGGTGTGGTAGTACTCGCCCTCGAAGTCGACCCGGTCGCCGAGCCAGAGCTCGCGCATCAACCGCACCGCTTCGCGCAGCCGGGCGTAGCGCTCCTTGAATTCCGGCCATTCGCCCTCGTATCCGGTGGCGATCTCGTTGAGCGACTCCCCGGTGCCGACGCCGAGGAAGATGCGATCCGGGTAGAGGCATCCCATCGTGGCGAACGCCTGCGCGATGACGGCGGGGTTGTAGCGGAAGGTCGGGGTGAGCACCGAGGTTCCCAGCTGGAGCCGCTTGGTGCGCTCGCCGACGGCGGTCATCCAGGCCAGCGAGAACGGGGCGTGTCCGCCCTCGTGCCGCCACGGCTGGAAATGGTCACTGACCGTCGCGCTGTCCATGCCGTGACCTTCGGCGGCAACAGCGAGTTCGACGAGTTCACGCGGTGCGAATTGTTCGGCGGACGCTTTGTATCCGAGTTTCAGTTCAGCCACCAGTCTTTTCTACTCCTATCCCACGGTCGCGACCCGCCGCGCCCGGCTTCGCCGCGCTTGCGATCGCTCCTACACTGCGGGGCATGGCTCATCAGCCGACTCTTGTTCAGGTCACCGACACCGTGCACCTCGCGCGGGGTGAGGCCGTCAACTGGACGCTGGTCACCGACCAGACCGGCGTGCTGTTGATCGACGCCGGCTATCCGGGCGACCGCGAGGACGTACTGGCCTCGCTGCACGCGTTGGGCTACGACCCGGGCGACGTGCGAGCGATCTTGCTGACCCACGCCCACATCGACCATTTGGGCTCGGCGATCTGGTTCGCCAGCGAGCACGGCACTCCGGTGTACTGCCACGCCGACGAAGTGGGGCACGCCAAGCGCGAGTACTTGGAACAGGTCTCGATCTTCGACCTCGCGCTGCGGCTTTGGCGCCCGCGGTGGGCGTTGTGGACCGCCCATGTGGTGCGCAGCGGCGGCCTGATCCGCGATGGGATCCCGACCACCCAGCCGCTGACGCCCGACATCGCCGCGGGGCTGCCGGGACACCCGGCACCCGTTTTCAGCCCCGGTCACACAGGAGGCCACTGCTCGTACCTGGTCGACGGTGTGCTGGTCAGCGGCGACGCGCTGATCACCGGTCACCCGCTGATACGTCACGACGGGCCACAACTGCTGCCGGCGATCTTCAGCCTCAGCCAGGAGAACTGCATCCAAACCCTATCGGCGCTGGCCCAATTGGAGACCGAGGTCCTGGCACCCGGTCACGGCCCGCTGTGGCGCGGCCCAATCCGCGAAGCAACAATTGCGGCACTGGAAAAAGCAGGCGTGCGGTGACGGTTGCCAAGTCGATCGCGCTGTTCGCCTTGGCCGCCGTGTTCGAGATCGGCGGAGCGTGGTTGGTGTGGCAAGGCATTCGCGAACAGCGCGGCTGGATGTGGGCGGGCTTGGGCGTCATCACACTCGGTGCCTACGGTTTCGTTGCGACCTTGCAGCCCGACGCCCATTTCGGTCGTATCTTGGCCGCCTACGGGGGCGTGTTCGTCGCCGGCTCGTTGTTGTGGGGCATGGGTTTCGATGGTTTTCGTCCCGACCGCTGGGATGTCATCGGAGCGGTGGTCTGCCTGCTGGGCGTGGCGGTCATCATGTACGCGCCGCGAACTCGCTGACGATTGCTCAGTGGCCGTCGGGAATCAGCCACTTTTCGAATGCGATCGGAAGAAACGGACCCCAGGACGGCAACGGGTGCGGGGCAATCCTGGTGTACCCCGTCGCGTCGTAGAGCGACTCCGCCTCGGGCTGCCGATTTCCGGTGATCAGGTAGAGCCGCCGGTAGCCCCGCGCACGGGTTTCGGCCTCCAGCGCCATCAGCAGCTCCCTCGCATAGCCGCGGCGCCGATGTTCCCGGTCGGTCCAGATCCGCTTGAGTTCGGCGGTCTCGGTGTCGTAGCGCCGAAACGCGCCGCCGGTGACCGGCACCCCGTCCAGCACGCCGATCAACAATCCACCGTCCGGTGCCGCCAACTCGGCCTCGGGCACAGGCAGCCAGGTCAGGTGTGTGCTCGGCGTGCCGCCGTATCGTTCCGCGTACTCGACTGCCAGTTCGGCCAGCAGCGGCTGCGCCAACGGGTCATTGTGCGTCGCCGAGACGAATCGCAGTTGCGCACCTGGGTCTTCAGACATCACAAAACACTCAAACCCGTGTCGCGGTGAGGTATTCCGGCACGAAAGCCGTATCGCGGGGACCATCGCGCCGCGGCTTGGCCAACCCCATGCCGCCGCGCAAACTGGTGATGTCTCGCTCCACCGTCGCCCAGCCCCGGCCCGCCAAATACTCAGGGACATAGTGGTATTCGCCCGGATGGGTCAGGCTCGCCAAGTCGATGTCCAGTCCGTTCTGGCGGCAGCCGTCGACGAAGGCCCGCTCCGCCTCCAATTGCAGTGGGCTCCAGGTGGGCATGTGATCCGCGGCGAACCTGCTGCCAATGGCGCTGATCGCGGTGACGTCGTGCAGCAGTTGATTCTGTACGTCGGGTTGCAGATACCCGACGAGTAGCTGCTCGGCGATCCACACCGATGGTTGGACGGCATCGAATCCGATGCGGTACATCGCCGCCACCCAGTCCTGGCGGAAGTCAACTCCGACCGCGCACCGGTTCGCGGCCAGTTCGGCGCCCAGGCCGCGCAGCACTTCGGATTTGAAATCGAGCACCTCGGGCCGGTCGACCTCGTAAATCGTTGTCCCGCGGGGCCACCACATCCGGAAGGGCCGCGTATCCAGGCCCGACGCCAGGATCACCACCTGCCGGATCCCGGCCCGGCCCGCTTCGGCAAGGTATTCATCGACGAACCGGGTGTGCGCCGCCAGCGCATCCATCAGTCCGTTCATCGCCGCGGCATCGCCGTCGTCGGCCGCGAACCGCTCGTCCTTGATCATCCGGACGACGTTGTCCACCCCGGCCGCGCCGACCAGTTCCTCGGCGAACGGATCGTCCATCAGCCCTTTGTTGGTGGCCACCGCCCGCGCGGCCGCACCCAGGGTCGCGGTCACCCCCACGTCGGCGGTCGGCGCCATCGCCCGCTCAAACCTTGGAGCGGCGGCGCAGGCTCAGCCCGGCGGCCGCTCGCCAGCCGAGCAACAGAACCGCGGTGACCGTCGACGCCACCACCACGAAACTGGGAGCAACGCCGGCCGAGCTCGCCTTCCGCAGCAGCATGCCGACGACCACGGTGGACAGCCACACGATCACACCGGTGGGGGCGACCGCGGTGGGCTGACGCCAGGCTCGGGAGGCCAACCAGCCGACGGCGGTTCCGGTCAGAAACGGCCATGCCGTCTCCGCGACGCCGGTGATGGTGAGCCCTTCGGCGTGGCTGCGACGTCCGACGGCGCAGAACACCAGCACACCGATGACGTCCACAGCGAGCCAGGCCAGCCGCTGGAGCCTAAGCATGCAGCGAGACTACCGGCAGGGCTGGGGCATCCTTGACCCGGCGGCCGCGGTGAACCTAAATTCGTCGGCAATGAATACTCGTTCACAGGGGAGCCTCGCGGTAGTGACCGGTGCCGGTTCGGGTATCGGCAAAGCGGTAGCGCTGGCGTTCGCCGCGCAGGGCCACCGGGTCGTCGCCGCCGACCTCGACGAGGCCGCGGCGGCGGCCACCGCACAAGAGCGGCCCGCGCTGATCAGCCCGCTGGTGGTCGACGTCGCCGACCCGGCCCAAGTCGATGCGCTGCGGCACACGACGCATGCCGAGCTCGGCGTGCCCGACATCGTGGTCAACGCCGCCGGCTGGGACCGCACTGACCAATTCCTCAATGCGACACCGGAGTTCGCGGCCAAGGTGGTGGCAATCAACTACCTGGGACCAGTACATGTCTGCTCGGCCTTCTTGCCGGGCATGGTCGAATCGCACCACGGCGGACGCATCGTCAACCTGGCCAGCGACGCCGGCCGGGTGGGCAGCGCCGGTGAATCGATATACGCCGGTGCGAAGGGCGGCGTCATAGCGCTGACCAAGTCGCTGGCCCGGGAAATGGCGCGCCACCAGATCACGGTGAACTGCGTGTGCCCCGGCCCGACGGACACACCGTTGTTCCACGCGCAACCCGAGAAGTTGAAAGAGGCCCTGATCAAGGCGATCCCGTTTCGCCGCCTGGCCCGGCCCGAGGAGGTCGCCGCGGCGGTGCTGTTCTTCGCGTCCGACGCCGCGTCGTTCATCACCGGACAGGTGATCAGCGTCAGCGGCGGCCTGACGATGGCTGGTTGAGGGCCGGTTAGTGGCAGGCTGGCTGCTATGAGCACAGACAAACTTCCCGCCTTTGATCGATACGATCCCCTGGGGCTCGATGCCTCGCTGTCCGACGACGAACTCGCGGTGCGCGATACGGTCAGGCAGTTCTGCGCCGAGCATGTCCTCCCCTACGTGGCGGAGTGGTTCGAAATCGGCGACCTTCCGGTCCGTGAACTCGCCAAGCAGTTCGGTCAACTCGGTTTGCTCGGCATGCACCTTCAGGGTTACGGATGCGGCGGCGCCTCCGCCGTGCACTACGGACTGGCCTGCGTGGAGCTGGAGGCCGCCGACTCCGGCTTACGGTCGATGGTCTCGGTGCAGGGCTCGCTGGCGATGTTCGCGATCTGGAAATTCGGATCCGAGGAGCAGAAGCAGGAATGGCTGCCCGGGATGGCGGCGGGCGAACTGCTCGGCTGCTTCGGGCTGACCGAACCCGACGTGGGATCCGACCCCGCCGCGATGAAGACCCGGGCCAAGCGTGACGGTTCGGACTGGGTGATCAACGGCCGCAAACTGTGGATCACCAACGGCTCGCTCGCCGACGTAGCGATCGTGTGGGCCGCCACCGACGACGGGATCCGCGGCTTCGTCATTCCCACAAGGACAGCGGGATTCACCGCCAACACCATTCACCACAAGCTGTCGCTGCGCGCATCGATCACCAGTGAGCTGGTGCTCGACGACGTACGAGTGCCCGCCGAGGCGATGCTGCCCGAAGCCACCGGCCTGCGGGGCCCGCTGTCTTGTCTGTCCGAAGCCCGCTACGGCATCATCTGGGGATCCATGGGTGCGGCGCGCTCAGCCTGGCAAGCCGCGCTCGATTACGCCACGCAGCGCACCCAATTCGGCCGACCCATCGCCGGATTCCAGCTGACCCAGGCCAAACTCGTCGACATGGCGGTGGAGCTGCACAAGGGGCAGCTGCTGTCACTGCACCTGGGTCGCCTCAAGGACGGTGCCGGGCTGCGTCCCGAACAGGTCAGCTTCGGCAAGCTCAACAACACCCGCGAAGCGATCAAGATTTGCCGGACCGCACGAACCATATTGGGCGGCAACGGAATATCGCTGGAGTACCCCGTCATCCGGCACATGGTCAACCTGGAATCCGTGCTGACTTACGAGGGCACACCGGAGATGCATCAGCTCGTTCTAGGCCAGGCGTTCACGGGTAGCGACGCCTTCCGCTGACAGGAGAAACCGATGGCTGCACGCCTTCAGTACACGTCCGAGCATCACCAGTTCCGGGAGCTGGTACGCGATTTCGTGCAGCAGACCGTCGTCCCCAACCACGAGAATTGGGAACGGGACGGGCAGTGGGACCGCTCCCTGTTCACCGAAGCGGGCAAACTCGGATTGCTCGGCTTCACGGTGCCCGAGCGACTCGGCGGTCCGGGCGTCGACGACTTTCGATACAACGCAATCGTCATCGATGAACTCCAACGTGCGGGTGCGGCCGCGGAGTCCATCTCCTTCACGCTGCAGAACGACATCGTGCTGCCGTATCTCACCGATCTGACGACGCCCGACCAACAGGAACGCTGGCTGCCCGGTGTCGTCACCGGCGAGACGGTGCTCGGCATAGCCATGACCGAGCCCGGAACCGGCAGCGATCTGGCCGGGATCCGCACGTCGGCGGTGCGTGACGGCGATGACTACATCGTCAACGGCGCCAAGACGTTCATTTCCAACGGACAAAGCGGTGACCTCTTCGTCATCGCGGTGCGCACCTCACCGGATCGGCACAAGGGCCTGTCGCTTCTGGTCGTCGACGCCGACACCCCGGGCTTTTCCCGCGGCCGCAACCTGGAAAAGATCGGCCTACACGCCCAAGACACCAGTGAGCTCACCTTCGCCGATATGCGGGTGCCGCAAGCCAATCTGCTCGAGGAAGAAGGCAAGGGCTTCTATCAGTTGGTGCACAACCTGCCGCAGGAACGGCTGGCGCTTGGTGTGGGCGCGGTGGCCGCCGCGGAAACCATCTTGGCCGAGACCCTGAACTACGTCCGTGAGCGCAAGGCATTCGGCTCGCCGATCGCCAGCTTCCAACACAGCCAATTCGTGCTCGCCGAACTGGCGACCGAAATCGACATCGCCCGAACTTATCTCGACGACTGCCTGGCCGAGCACCTGACCGGTGACCTGACGGCCGCGCGAGCCGCCCGACTCAAATGGTGGACCACCGACCTGCAGGTGCGCACCGCCGATCGCTGCCTGCAGTTGTACGGCGGGTACGGCTACATGCGGGAATACGGCGTCGCGCGTGCGTTCGTCGACGCCCGCATCCAAACCATCTACGGCGGCACCAACGAGATCATGAAGACGATCATCGCGAAGGAACTGGGCATCTAGGGTCCTCCCATGGCAGCCGATTTTGGGGACTACAGCTCGCTTCCCGTCGAGGAGGCGGTGCGCGCGGCCAGGGCCAGCTCGCGGCGCCGCCAGGTGCTCGACGCCGCGGTGAAAGTGATGGGGCGAAACGGGTTCCACCAGATGTCCATGCAGGACTTGGCCGCCGAGGCCAGGGTCAGCGTCGGTCTGATCTACAAATACTTCGGCGGCAAGGAAGACCTGCTGCTCGCCACGATCGTGCGGATCCTCGATGTGTTTCGCGACCAACTGGCACCGGTCATCGAGGCAGCCGGCGACGACGTCGTCGATCAGTTGGTCGCGGGCATCCGCCGCTACATCCAGATCGTGGACGAGAACCTCGACGGGGTGGTGCTGACCTACCGCGAGAGCCGAACGCTCGCAGCGCCTGGCCGGACCCAGATCAAGGAACTCGAAATCGCGACGACCGCACCGCTACGTGCGGTGATCGAAGCCGGTATCGGCCGCCGTGTCTTCCGCGATGTCGACGCCGACCTCACCGTTTTGGACATCGTGCTGCTCGCCCACGGCTGGGCGCTCAAGCACTGGCACTTCGGACCGGCCTACACCGTCGACGAATATATCGGGCTGCAGACCCGCCACGTGCTCAACGCGTTGATTCTCGACACCCGTCGCGCTGACTACACACACGTGCTGGAATTAAAACCATGAAACCTAACGCTTATCGGATCCGTGGCTTCGTCGCGGCGCTGGCACTGGGTGTCGCGGCAGGTGTGCCGACGGCGGGGGCCGACACCGTCACGCTGCCACCGATGACACCCGGCGGGGGCGGACCGATCATTGGTGGCGGCAGCGCGGCAGCGCAGGGAATCTCGCAGCAGCTGTTCAGCTTTGGCAACCCAAACGTCGTCCAAGAAATCGACGGCTCGGCCGCGGTGCAATTCATCACGGCAGCGGCATCGGTCTCCAACCAACAGCTCGCGGCGCCCTTTTCGCTGATCCGCCGGGCGTTGGCGTGCCAGAGCAACAACGCAGGATTCGGCGCGCGCGCATTTCGGCGCAACGACGGGCTGTGGGGTGGCGCGATGTTGGTCGCGGCCAAGAGCGCAACGCCCAACGTCGACGACCTGGCCGGCTGCGCCAAAACCAACTGGCGCAGGGCTTCCGCCGGCTCGGATACCTCGATGTGCAACAGCGGCTGGGCCACGCCCAACAACTTCAGCAGCCGCGCCGGGGAGACCTATTACGTCATGCTTGCGGGCACCGCAGACGACTTCTGCACCGACCTCAACGGCAAGTTCAAGGGCAACGCGGCAGGGTGGCCGTTCTAGCAGACCGGCGCGGTATCCGTCCCGAAACGCCCCAACTTATAGAGGGTTTCGCGCACCCCGGCGCAGCATCGCGTGGCAACGCAAGAAGCCGGACCGCGGCTGCGGCCTTGGGCGTACGCTATGTGCCGCATTTGCATTGAATTCATACCCGGCACGACAGCCCCACCGAATGGCCAAAATATGAAGTCATATGAATGCGGGCCAGCGCCTCGCCATACAAACGGTTAAAACCGTTACTTTCCATTTTTAGATTCATAACTCAAATCGCACGGAGTGCGGAAGTCCTGCACCCACGATTCCAGGTCTAATGCCGAACGACCTGTCCCCCATTTCGCGAAATCCATTGGCTGACGTGTGTTGAACACGTAGACTTCCCCGCGTCGGGCATTCAGACATCGTCTCCTGATGAAGGGGGTTTTGTTATGTCACGTTTCACCAGCAAAATCATTGTCGCAGTGATTCTTGCCTTCGCGGCCTCCACGGCCTCGGCGTGCACGTTTCCAGTGACCATTGATTGCGGACCGGGTCTTACCTGCGTGCCGTAAAAAGCGTACTAATCGAACGATTTCACGAAAATAAGTGGACTATTCGTTCGAATAATTCTTCGCGCGGCGAAGACTGGAATTGTGGCCAACCGGAGCCGCGGTAGAGACCTATATCTACCGGGGCTTCGGTTGGGAACG
>DASYBR010000161.1:0-7092 GCA_036500645.1 Mycobacterium sp.
ACCGCCCCATGTCTCGTCGCACGCGTCGCACCCACAAAACGGGAACGCTTCGCGATAGCGGACACCTGCCCGTACCTCGACGCCCGGAAAGTTCGTGAACCGGAATACCAGTGGGGCGGCGTCGGGACGTTCCGGCGTGACAACGATGAGTTTCGTGGTGTCCGGCGATGAATTCTCAAGTGCCGCAATGTCGGTCAGATACGCCACCTGCAAGTGCTCGATCAATGCGTCGGCGACCGTCTGCAGGGGCACGAAGCGCTCCGGGTTGCTCACCCGCGAGTACGCGTTTTCCGCCAGCGCACCGTCCCATCGCCTGCCGTAGCCGATCACCGCGCCGGACTCGTCTTGGAACTGCCGGGCTACGACGACGGGGCGGGTGTACTCGGGCATCAGCTGTCGACACGGTCGCACATCAAAGGCCTATGCTGCAAGCGAGTTTCGGCGATTGTGCGGCGGTACGTCAGCCGGTGACGGCGAGAACGGCTTCCGCCAACTCGGGACGGCAGACCACCAAGTCCGGCAGCTTCGGGTCCGGCTGGTTGTAGGCCAACGCCGATCCGTCGAGGCGGGAGGTATGCAGACCGGCCGCTCGGGCCACTGCCACCGGCGCGGCCGAGTCCCACTCGAACTGGCCGCCGGCGTGCACGTACACATCGGACAACCCTTGGACGATCGATGCCACCTTGGCCCCGGCGGAACCCATCTCCACCAGGACGCCGTCCAGCGCGTCGCGAACGGTCAGGGCGATCGCGGGCGGCCGCGTGCGGGATACGACGATGCGCGGCTTGCCCGGCACTGCAGGTGGTGATTCAACATCCGGGGTCGCGAACGTGACGCCCTGAGCAGGCAGCGCCACCGCCCCGGCAACCAGTTCGCCGGCCTCCCAGAGCGCGACGTGCACGGCCCAGTCATCGCGTCCCAGCTCCGAGAACTCCCGCGTCCCATCCAGTGGATCGACAATCCAAACCCGCTGCGAACGCAGTCGGACCGGATCGTCGGCACCCTCTTCGGACAGCACCGCGTCATCCGGCCGTTCGTCGGCGAGCTGCTGCATCAAATAATCGTGAGATCGCTTGTCCCCAGCTGCCTTTCGTTCACCAGCTTCTGCATCGGCGAACTCGTCGCGCACCCCCAGCAGCAACTGCCCGGCATCGGTGGCCAACCGGGCAGCCAGTTCGTGGTCATTCATCGATAACCTCACAAACCATCTTGAATCCCGAATATGTTGGTAGTGTTGACCAACTTTACCGTGCCATCGCGTCGTGGAAGGGCGCCACCCCCCGGACGCGGGACTTCGGCCGTAACCTGTTGAGTGTGAGCGGCAACGGGCGAAGCGTTCCACCATCGAGCCGATTGCGACGGATTCCACGGGGGCGTCTGGTCGTAACCGGCGTTATCTTGGCTGTCGTGCTGATCGGCGGTCTCGCCGTCGTGGGTGTGAAGCTGTCCCACGCGCACCAAGGCGCTGCATCATCGGCCCAACAACCCGCCCCACCGCAGAGCTTCGCCGTGCCGGGCTGCTACAACTTGTCCGTTCCGCCGGTCGAACGTCCGAAGAAGCTCAATGTCTTGGGCTGCGCCAGTGTCGCTGTCGCACTGCAAGACATGTCGTGGAGCTCATGGGGATCGCAGGGCGCCGATGGGACAGGGACCGCCGTTTTCAAGATCTGTGATCCGAATTGTGCGGCCGGCTATCAGCTCACCAAGCCGGTCGTTGTGCACGCGTGGAATCCGCAGCCGCCACGCCCCGACGCCATCTGCCAGGTCGGCCTCAAAATCTTCGGCGACATGATCCTGGCCTTCCCGGCCGGCGCTCCCCCACCCACTGCGCAGAAAACGAACACCCAGTACAACGGAATGCCGGCGGTGCACTTCACCAATTACTCAGGCGCCGACAAATCCGACAGTCAATTCATCGGCTATACGTTCTGCAACTAGCGGCCCTCGCGATCGCCGCTAGACCACATGGCGGCGACCCGCTGCCGCCCTCGCGATCGCCGCTAGACCTGATGGCGCCGACCCGCTTCGCCCGGCTCCACCGCCCTCGCGATCGCCGCTAGACCTGATGGCGGCGACCCGCTTCGCCCGGCTCCGCCGCCCTCGCGATCGCCGCTAGACCTCGATGATGACGGCGCCGCCCTGACCGCCGCCCGCGCACATCGCCGCGACGCCGATGCCGCCGCCGCGACGCGCCAGTTCATAGGTCAGCGTGGTGACCATGCGCGCGCCAGAAGCGGCGATGGGGTGGCCAAGGCTACAGCCGCTGCCGGAGAAGTTCACCTTCTCCTCGTCGATGCCGAACTGCCGGCAGGCGGCGATCGGCACGGAGGCGAAAGCCTCGTTGATCTCCCACAGGGAAACGTCACCGACCGTGAGCCCGGCCCGCTTCAGGACCTTGTCGATCACCGCGAGGGCACCCAGACCGCAGTCCCGGGGTGGCACGCCCGCGGCGCCCCACGCTTTGATGGTGGCCATGACCTTGAGATTCTCGGCCGCGGCGTAATCACTGTCCACCAGCGCAACCGCCGCGGCCGCGTCGTTGGTGCCACTGCTGTTGCCCGCGGTGATCGAAAAGCCCTCGATTTCGGGGTGCAGGACCTTGAGGCCGGCGAGCTTCTCGACGGTGGTGTCCCGACGGGGATGCTCGTCGACGGAGAACTCGGTGACCGAACCGTCGAACTGGGTGATCTTCAGCGGGAGGATCTCGTCGGCGAATTTGCCCGCATCCATGGCCGCGATGGCGCGCTGATGCGACCGGGCCGCCCAGGCGTCCATCTCCTCGCGACTGATGCCGACCGACTGCGCGGTGTTCCAGCCGACGGTGATCGACATGTCCTTGGCGGGCGCGTCCGGGGTCTCGACGTGGGTGGGCGGCATCCAGCGCTCCTCGAACTTGAGCTCGGGGCCGGGAATCCGCCAGTTGGTCAGCGGCGTCATCGACAACGACTGCACGCCGCCGGCGATGAGGACGCGCTCCATGCCAGAGCCGATCTGGGCCGCGGCGTTGCCGATCGCGGTGAGGCTACCCGCGCAGTGCCGGTTGACCGACTGACCGGGGACGTGTTCCATACCGGTGGCAGTCGCCGCGTAGCGCGCTAAATCGCCACCGCCGTAATGTGATTCGGCGAAGATTATGTCGTCGACGGCCGACGGGTCAACGCCGGATCGGCGGACCACTTCCGGAAGCACCGCGGTGATCAGGGTCTCGGGTGGCGTATTGACCAGCGTTCCCTTGAATGAACGGCCGATGGCCGTCCGGACGGCTCCAACGATGACGGGTGTACCCATGTTTTCAACCTCGAACGGTTTGGCAGCGGTCAGTCGCGGCGAATCGTATCAAATACTGTATAGACAATAGTAATGGTCTAAGTTCGGTATGCCGGGGTCTGTGACGGCGCTAACAATTAAGCGGTTCGGGTAAATACGGAGGCCAACCGGTGAAGACCAAAGGCGCGCTGGTCTGGGACTTGAACGAGCCGTGGGTGATCGATGAGATCGAGATCGGCGATCCCCGCAAGGGTGAGGTGACCGTCCAACTGGAGACGGCCGGTTTGTGTCACTCCGACCACCATTTGCTGACCGGTGACTTTCCCATCCCGAGCTTTCCGGTGCTCGGCGGTCACGAGGGCGCCGGGATCATCACCGAGATCGGTGAGGGCGTCGAGGACCTCGCCGTGGGCGATCACGTCGTCATGTCGTTCATCCCGTCGTGCGGTACCTGCACGCCGTGTCAGACGGGACTGCGCAACTTGTGCGACCTAGGCATGGGGCTGCTGTCCGGCCAATCGGTGGCGGACGGGTCGTTTCGGGTGACGGCCGACGGCCACAATGTCATCCCGATGTCGTTGCTCGGGACGTTTGCGCCCTACCTCGTTGTGCACCAGACCTCGGTGGTCAAGGTCGACCCCGCGATCCCCTTCGATGTGGCCTGCCTGGTGGGCTGCGGGGTGACCACCGGCTACGGCTCGGCGGTGCGCAGCGCGGCGATCACGCCGGGCGACGATGTCGCGATTATCGGTATTGGTGGCGTCGGCGTTGCCGCGTTGCAGGGTGCCCGCATCGCTGGGGCCCGAAGGGTTTTCGCGATCGATCCCGTCGAATGGAAACGCGAGCAGGCGTTGAAGTTCGGCGCCACAGACACTTTCGCCGATGTTGCCGAAGCCGCAGCCACGATCACGCAAGCCACGCGGGGCCTGATGTGTCACAAGGTGATCGTCACCGTTGGTAGAAGCGAAGGCCGCGATGTCGAATCGTGGATGGGGCTGACCGCAAAAGGCGGCATATGTGTCGTCACCGCGATGGGCGGCGTGATGGACACCGACGTCACGCTGAATCTCGCCGGGTTGTCGCTGTTGCAGAAAAGCTTGCAGGGCAGTCTCTTCGGCGGGGGCAACCCCCAATACGACATTCCTGAAATTCTCGAACTCTACAAGCTTGGTCAGCTGAACCTCGATGACATGGTGACGCGTGAATATCGGCTCGAGCAGATCAACGACGGCTACCGCGACATGCTCGAAGGGCGCAACATTCGCGGCATCATCCGCTATACCGACGCCGACCGCGAATAGCCGCTTTTCACACAGCGCGACCGTGAAGTTAGTTTCACGTTCGTCGTCCAACGTGAAACTAACTTCACGCTCGACGGGCTTCAAACCTCCGCCGCCTCGATAACCGACGGTAATCAGCAAATCGAAAACCAGTGTTGGACGGCGCTTCGCCTGAGCGGGATCGTAAAGGCAGCAACCTATTAGGAGGATGAAATGCTGGCACAGAAAAGCATGCACGTTGCTTCGTTAACGGACGGTGAAGCCGTCGAAGAGTCCGACCTCGGCTCGATCCGACGCCTGACGGCCGACGTCTTCCCCATCTTGAAGGGCCTGTCAATCAAACGCCTGCTGATCAATCCCGGTGTCATGCGCACTCCGCACTGGCACGCCAACGCGAACGAATTGACCTACTGTGCTTCCGGCGCCGCGCTGGTTTCGGTGCTCGACACCGGAAGCCGGTTCGCGTCTTTCGTCGTTCGAGCCGGGGACATGTTCCACATCGATTCCGGTTCGTTGCACCACATCGAGAACATCGGTGAGGACGTCGCCGAATTCATCATCACCTTCCGCAATGAGCGGCCGGAGGATTTCGGACTTGGTGCCGCATTCGGGGCGATGACCGACGCCGTGCTGGGCAACACGTACGACCTGCCGGCCTCGGATTTCGCGGCGATCCGTCGCAGCACCGTGGATCGCGCGCTCGCGGCACGCAACGGTGAACCAGACGTGCCGAGGTCCGCGTATTTCGATGACCCACACAAGTTTTCGATCGAGGCTATGACCCCACCGGTGAGCAGTGCGGTCGGGTCGGCACGCACCGCCCGTGTCCAGTTCTGGCCGGCGCTCAAGGACCTGTCGATGTACTCGCTGCGTATCCGCGAGGACGGCATGCGCGAACCGCACTGGCACCCGGTCACCGCTGAGATGGGCTACGTCAACAAGGGGGCGGCCCGGATGACGGTGATGGACCCCGACGGCACCCTCGACACGTGGTACCTGCGCCAGGGAGACGTGTATTTCGTCCCGCGGGCGTACCCCCACCACATCGAGGTGTTCGACGCCCCGGAGATGCACTTCTGCATCTTCTTCGACCAGCCGACGCCGGCCGACATCGGCTACCGCGCGTCGATCAGCGCCTACTCTCGGGAGGTCATCGCGGCTACGTTCAACACGCACATCGACGAGCTGCCCAACTTCCCCTTCACAAAGGCCGACCCGCTGATCGTCAACCGGATCAACCCGCTCGACGCGCGCGCCGTCGGCGAGTGACCAATGTCGGACACAATGGTTGCCATGACCACCACATCGCTAGCCCAGCGTGCCACCGCACAGACAACCGCGTACCGACTCGCGGCCATGTTGATCGGCGTGGGCACCGTCCACTTCCTGGCGCCCAAGCCGTTCGACGACATCATCCCCGTCGAACTGCCCGGCAGCCCGCGGCTCTACACCTATGTTTCCGGCGTCGCCGAACTGGTGGTAGGAGCCCTGCTGTTGCCGCAACGCACTCGCCGGGCCGCGGCGACCGCCGCCGCGGCGCTGTTCCTGGCGGTGTTCCCCGGCAATCTGAACATGTGCCGGTTGTGGTGGGACAAGCCCTGGCCGATGCGCATCGCGGCGCTGGCCCGTTTGCCGCTGCAGATTCCGATGGTCACCAGCGCGCTCAAAGTCAGGCGCGACAGCTAGCGGGAGGCCATCGTGGGCAGGACGGGAATCGCGGCAGCGCTCGCGTTGGGCGCCGCCCTGATGATCGGCGCCGGCGACGTCCTCCAGCAGCGATCCGCCCAGCAGGTCACGGATAAACCCGTCGGCACGCTCACCTTGTTCCGACGACTGCTGCGCGATCGCCGTTGGTGGTCGGGCAGTTTGGTGGCCGGCGCCGGATTCGGTCTGCAGGCCGCCGCACTCGGCCTTGGCTCGGTGGTGCTCGTTCAGGCGCTGTTGGTGACCTCGTTGTTGTTCGCAATGCTCATCAGCGCGGCCGTCAATCGCCGGGGACTCACTCGCCCACAAGGAATTTGGGCCGTGCTGCTCGTGGCGGCGGTTGCGGTGGTGGTGACGGTCGGCGACCCCCAGGAGGGGACGCCACGTGGGTCTTTTCAGACGTGGACCATCGTGGCGGCCGCCATGGGTCCGGCATTGGTGCTATGTGTTCTCGGCGCTCGAAAATCCTCGCCCGCGGTCAGCGCACTGCTGCTCGGGTTCATGTCCGGTTCGCTATGGGGCCTGTTTTCGGTGTTGACCAAGGGTGTGGTCGACCAACTCGATCACGGCATCCCGGCATTGCTACGCATGCCCGAGGCATATGTCTGGCTGGTGGTGGCGCTGGCCGCCACCGCCTGGGAGCAGTCGGCGTTTCGGGCCGGCCCCCTCACCGCGTCACTTCCCGCGGTGACCGTCGCCGAGCCGATCGTCGGATCGATTTTGGGTGTCACCGTGCTGGGCGAAACGCTGAAGACCAACCACGTTGGCCTGGCCGCGTTGGGTGTATCGGTCGCGGTGATGCTCGCGGCGACGGTCGCCCTGGCCCACAGCCAGGCAACCA
>DASYBR010000162.1:0-2528 GCA_036500645.1 Mycobacterium sp.
CCGACGGTGTGCGAGTCATCCTGCCGATCACCGATCCCTATACCGCGCACCACGGGGCGTTGGGCTCGTTCGCCAGCGTCTACCTGCCTGCCGGCGCCGACCGTGATCAGGTCATCGAACAGCTGCGGAGGCTCGACGGTATCCAGGCAGCTCACAGCCGCGAGCATGCGGCCAGGATCTACGGCCTACCCGCCGATCGCATCGGCGACGTGATCCTGCTAGCCGAGGCCGACACCGCACTCGGTCGGTTCGCAGCGTGGCACGACCTCACCGGCCTGGACGCCCCGTTGCGGTCGCACGGCGCACTGGGTGAGCTTCAGATCCCGTTCATCATCAACCGTTGCCTCCCTCGGCCCGACCTGGTCGATGAGCCTTACGGCCTGTCGGCCTACGTACACAACTACGACGCCTTCTGGGTGGCGACGACCCTCGTGGCCCAGCACCAGTCCGACGCCGCCTCGGCGGTGTAACGATTCCATAGATCGGCGGAAGACGATGCCCAGCACTTACCAAAAGCCCACGGCCACTTTGGATCCCGTGGCGGTGTCAGAGGAGAAGTTTTCTCGACTCAAATGGCGGATGCTGCTCGCGACGATGTTCTGCTACCTGTTCTTCTACACCGGCAGGCAGACCTTCGGCTTCGCGATCCCCGGCATTCAGGCAGATCTTGGGCTGAGTAAGGCCACATTAGGAGCCATCAGCGCTGCGATGCTGTGGTGTTATGCGGCAGGCCAGATGATCAACGGCAACGTGGCCGACAAGTTCGGCGGACGGCGGCTGATGACCTTAGGCGCGGTGCTGTCCACAATCCTCAACTGGTGCACCAGCTTTGCGGTGGGCACGAAGTCGCTGGCGTTCTTCTGGGGTGCCAATGGCCTCGCCCAGTCGATGGGCTGGCCGTCGGGCAGTAGGGTGATTTCGAACTGGTGGGGCCCACACGAACGGGGCAAGAGCTTCGGCTTCTACACGTTCGCGGCGGGGATGGCATCGGTGGTGGCGTTCGTGACGTCCACCATCGTCATCGATACCCTACACCTGCACTGGCAATGGATCTTCCGAATCCCGGTGCTGCTCATGCTCTTCGGCGGGATCACCTTCTACCTGGTGTCGCGGGAGAACCCGAACCAAGCCGGTGTCAAGCCGCCGGCGTCCTACACCGCCGACCTCGAGCATGTCGAGCCATCGGCAGCCCAGGCCAATGCCGGGCGCTCGCTGGACCGGTACAAGGCGGTGCTGCGCAACCCCAAGATTTGGTCGACGGGTGTCGCGATCGGTTTTCAGAACGCCGCGCGATACGGGCTGCTGATCTGGGTGCCGGTGTACTTCCTGGGCAAAAACTGGGCCAAGGGCGACGGTGCCATCAGCCCGGTGTGGGTCTCCGTTGCGCTGCCGGTGGGCATGGCCGTCGGCGCGCTGACCAACGGCGAAATGTCCGACCGCCTCTTCGGGTCCCGCCGCGACCGGCCGATCGTCCTGTTCATGCTGTTCGGCGCGGTCTTCGCGACGACGATGTATCTCGGGCATCTGGGCACCGTCGCCGGAATCGTGGTGCTGTTCCTGACCGGATTCTTCGTGTACGGCCCCCAGTCGTCCTTCTGGGCGCTGTGCCCCGACATCGCCGGCAAGCAGATGGCAGGGACGGCAACGGGTGTGGTGGATTTCTTCGCCTACCTGTTCGCCGGGGCGGCCGAGCCGCTGATCGGTCGGATCATGGACCACACGGGCAACACCGGTCTGATTTTCCCGATCGTCGCCACTTCCTGTGTGCTCAGCGCTCTGGTGGCCCTGACCATCCGACGTTGAGTTCGGACGGAAACAAGGCGTGAGAGACGATGACTACCATCATGAACGGAGCCCTCGGCGCCCGCGGCACGTCCAGTGCCGACCGCGCCATGGCCGCGGTGTGGTCCGGCGTGGACGAGGGATTTTCGCTGCAGCGCCACCCGTTTCCCCATCTTCGCCCCGGCGAGGTGGTCGTTGCGGTCGAGTTGGCCACCATCTGCGGTAGCGATCTGCACACCATCGCCGGCGACCGGCCAACGCCCGTGCCGACGGTGCTCGGCCACGAAACCGTCGGATCAATCGTCGCGACCCGCGGAGCGGCGTACGGACACGACGGGGAGATGCTCGCCACCGGCGACCGCGTCACCTGGACCATTGGAACCGCGTGTGGCGATTGCCGAAGGTGCCGACGGGGCATTCCGCAGAAATGCATGACCCTCCGCAAGTACGGACACGAGGCGATCGACGATCACTGGCGGCTCAACGGCGGGCTGGCCACGCACTGCCATCTCATCGCCGGCACCGGCGTGGTCCGGGTGCCCGAGCGTCTCCCGGCCGCCGTGGCAGCACCAGCGAACTGCGCCACCGCAACAGTGGTGTGCGCGGCTCGACGCGTTGGTCTGAGCGCCGACGATTCCGTCGTGGTGCTGGGCTGCGGCATGCTCGGCCTCAGCGCGGTTGCCTACGCCCGTGACCGGGGAGTGGAGCACATTATCGCCTGCGACGTCGAGACATCCCGCCGCGAG
>DASYBR010000163.1:0-14835 GCA_036500645.1 Mycobacterium sp.
TGCGTCGGCGTACTTTTGGGCCCACGCCGCCGGGTTACCGCGCGCCCACTGCGCCGCCCTGTTGTAGCGGGCCAGTAGATCGGCGAGCGCGGAATTGCGGTTGGGATCGGTCAGCGCCCGCACGGATGCGCTGCCGAACCAATAGCCGTTTTCGGCGGATCCGATGTTGCGCACCTTCAGTGTGAGATTGGCCTGGGCGGTGTAGGGCTCCCAGATGACCCAGCAATCACCCTGTCCGTTGGCGAAGGCCGACAACGCGTCGGCGGGCTGCAGGAAGATCAGCTTGACGTCTTTGGGTTTCAGCCCGACATCGGCGAGGTGCTCGAGAACGTTGGCGTGAGCGGCGCTGCCCTTGGCCAACAGGATGGTCTTGCCCTTTAGGTCACGCACCGAGGTGATCGACGAATTGGTCCGCACCAGAATCTGCTCGCCGGCCGCGGCGCCGTCGTAGGCGGAAATCACCTTGGTCTTCGAGTTGGCTGCCGCGCCGAAAAGCGGCGGGGTGTTGCCGCTGACCGCGAAGTCGATCTTGCCCGCGGTGAGCGCCTCGATTTGGGGCGGTCCCGAGGTGAATGTCGAGAAGACGATTTTGTAGGGCACGTTGTCGAGCGCCCCGGCGGCGCGCAGCAGGGATTCGGTGCCGCCCTTCTGGTCACCGACCTGCAGCGTCACCGAGGAAAGTTGCGACAACGGCACCGGCGCGGGCACGCCGATCAGCTGCGGTCCCAGCGACCTCGAAACACACGCGGACGTCATCGGCACAAGTACCGCCACGAGCAACAACACGGCGGCGATGCGGTATCGAGCCGTCAATGCCGAACGCCGAGCTTGTCGAGGATTTCAACGCGGTATTGATCGTGGCGGGCGGTGCGCTGCGACGGTGTGGGTCGCGGGTCCTCGATCTCGATGGTGTGGGCGATGCGACCGTCCTCGAGGACCAGCACCCGGTCGGCCAGTTCGATCGCCTCTTCGACGTCGTGGGTCACCAGCAGAACGCCGAAACCGTGATGGCGCCACAGGTCGAGCAGCAGTGCCCGCATCGAAAGCCGGGTGAGCGCATCCAGCGCACCGAACGGTTCGTCGAGCAGCAGCAGCTGAGGTTCGGCCACCAGCGCACGCGCCAGCGAAACCCGTTGTGCCTGACCGCCCGACAACGTCAAGGGCCACGCCGTGGCGTGGTCGGCGAGCCCGATTTCGGCCAGTGCGCGCTCCGAACGCTGTTGCGCGGCATCGCGGGAGAGCCCGCTGCGATTCAGGCCGTAGCGCACATTGGTGAGCACGTCGCGCCAGGGGAACAGCCGCGGATCCTGGAAGGCGACCGCCGGCGCGCCGGCGACCTCGCGGCCGCCGGTGTGGTCGGGGGAGAGTCCCGCCAGCACTCGCAGCACGGTGGACTTGCCGCAGCCGCTGCGACCAACCAGCGCCACGATCTCGTGGGTGCGGATCTCCAGGGAGACGCCGTCGAGAACGCTGCGGGCGCCATAGCTTTTCTCGACGTCGGTGAGCCTGCCGACGACGGCGGTCCGCGGCTGCGTTGTCACGGTCATGTGCGATACCTCAGGGCTCGGCGTTCAAGTGCTCGGACGATGGCATCGGTGATGATGCCCAGCAGCGCGTAGACGATCAGGCAGAAAATGATGATGTCGATGCGCAGGAAGTCGCGCGCGTTGTTGATCAGGAATCCGATGCCCTTGTCGGCGTTGATCTGTTCGGCGACGATCAGCGTCAGCCACGCGATGGCCAACGACTGTCGCAGCCCGACCAGCACCTGCGGCGCCGCACTCGGCAGGAAGATGATGCGCAGCCGCTGCCAGAGCGAAAAGCCAAGCACGTCAGCGGTTTCCAGCAGCTTGGGGTCGACCTGGCGGATCGCGGAAAAGGTGTTGAGGTAGAGGGGGAAGCTGACGCCGAGCGCGACCAGCAGCACCTTCGGCAGTTCGCCGATGCCGAACCACAGGATGAACAACGGGATCAGCCCCAGGTGCGGCAGCACGCGCACCATCTGCAGGGGAGGGTCGACCGTCGCCTCGAACCACCGCGACAACCCGACTGCCACTCCGAGGGCTACCCCGATGACCCCACCCAGCAGCAGCCCCTCAACGACGCGGAGCCCGGAGACCTCGAGCGCCTCAGCGAGCTTGCCGTTGCGGATCAGCTGCAGGCCGGCATCGAAGATCAGTTGCGGGGCGGGCAGCACGTCCTGCGGTATCAGGCCGGTGGCGCTCAGCGCCTGCCACAACACCAGCAGCGCCACCGGCGACGAAATCCGGAGGAGGGTCCAGCGGTGCTGGGTGAAGACTTTGCTGGACGGGGATGCCGCCAGCGGCTCGGTGATTGTCTCGCTGGGAATGCTCACGGTGGTGTGAAGAACCTTTTGTGTTCGAAGCGGGCGGAGGTGGCCGGGTCGACGGCGGTGGTGCCCGGGATGACGGTAGGCGGAGGTGGCGGGCCAACTGAAGGGTTTGGCTCTGGGTGAAGAGAACAGTGTCGCCTTCGGCGCGGCTGGGCCGTCGGGTCCGGGTGGGAGGTGTCGATTTGCTGGCGATGGCGAGCCGACGATTTACGAGAATGTGGTTTCCACTTTTCGGAAGGCTGTTATACGGTTCAGTCAGATTTGTTCTGTTGGCGGATGACGGAGGATTCCCCGATGCAGAAGGCGCTCGCCCCCGAGATCTCCACCTGGCCTGACGAGAGCCCGCAGCTGATCGGCAGCCGTTGTGGCAAGTGCCAAGCCACGACCTTCCCGGTGCAGCAGTGGTGCCCGAAATGCAGCACCGGCGAGATGACCGATGTCTTGTTGCCGCGCCGAGGGACCCTGGTGGCGTGGACCACCCAGGGCTTTCCGCCCGGCGCTCCCTACGCAGGCCCGGCCGGCAAGGACTTCGTGCCCTTCGGCGTCGGCCTGGTCCAGCTCGACGACGTGATCCGCGTCGAGGGCCGGCTGACCGAGAACGACCCGGCCAAGCTGCAATTCGGTCAGGAGGTCGAGCTGACGATGATTCCGCTCACCACCGACGAAGACGGCGCCGAAATCATGACGTTCGCATTCCAGCCCGTCTAGCAAGGAGCCCTGAGATGACCAACGATGTCGCCATCATCGGCGTGGGCCTGCACCCATTCGGCAGGTTCGAGAAGACCGCGATGCAGATGGGCGCCGAGGCCATTCAGTCAGCGCTGACCGACGCCGGGGTGGGCTGGAAGGACATTCAGTTCGGCTTTGGCGGCAGCCACGAAGTCTCCAACCCCGACGCCGTGACCCGCTTGGTCGGGCTGACCGGCATCACCTTCACCAACGTGTTCAACGCCTGCGCCACGGCGGCCAGCGCCATCCAGCAGACCGCCGACACCATCCGGCTGGGCAAGTACGACATCGGCATCGCCATCGGCTTGGACAAGCACCCGCGCGGGGCGTTCACCGATGACCCCGCCAAGCTGGCGCTGCCGCAGTGGTATGCGCAGAACGGGCAGTTCGTCACCACCAAGTTCTTCGGGATGAAGGCCAACAAGTACCTGCACGACCACAACATCTCGCAGGCCACGCTGGCCAAGGTCGCCGCCAAGAACTTCCGCAACGGCGCGCTGAACCCAAATGCATTCCGTCGCAAGCCAATTCCCGAGGAAGAGATCCTCAACTCGACGGTGCTGAACTATCCGCTGACCCAGTACATGTTCTGCGCGCCCGACGAAGGCGCAGCCGCGGTCATCATGTGCCGCGCCGACATCGCGCACAAGTACACCGACAAGCCGGTGTATGTGCGGGCGTGTGAGATCCGCACCCGCACGTTCGGTGCCTATGAGGTGCATGCCACCTTCGCCCCCTTGGACGAGGACGTCTCGCCGACGGTGTACGCGGCCAAGGCCGCCTACGAGGCCGCGGGCATCGGGCCCGAGGACGTCGACGTCGCGCAGCTGCAGGACACCGACGCCGGCAACGAGGTCATCCACATGGCCGAGACGGGCTTGTGCGCCGACGGCGAGCAGGAGAAGCTGCTGGCCGATGGCGCGACAGAGATCCACGGCTCGATGCCGGTCAACACCGACGGCGGGTTGATCGCCAACGGCGAGCCGATCGGGGCCTCGGGGCTGCGGCAGATGCACGAACTGGTGCGGCAGTTGCGCGGCGAGGCCGGCGACCGTCAGGTGCCCGGCGACCCGCGGGTCGGTTTGGCGCAGGTGTACGGCGCGCCCGGCACCGCGTCGGCGACCATCCTGTCGCTCTAGATCGCCGGCCTCTGCGACCTTCTAAGGTCCAATTCGCCGGTCGCAGCGGCTATGCGACGTATTCGGGTAATGCGATGTCGTCACGGAATTCGCTCCGGATGACCAGGTCGGCTAACCGGGGAATGTTCAGCAGTTTGGACGCCTGATTGCGGGTCCACAGGCCCAGCGCCGTCTTTGGTGCGAACATCGCGGCGAATCCGCGCGCCGACCGCTGCCTGGCTTCGACGATCGGACGCAGCTGACGTTCATAGTGACGAAACGCATCCTCGTGATTGGCTCCTGCGCGACTGAGCTCGCCCGCCAGTATGTACGCCTGCAGCATCGCCAGACCCGCCCCCTCACCCGCTAGCAGAGAGACCGCTGCCGCGGCGTCACCGATCAGCGCTACTCGCCGATCCGACCAGTGGTTCAGGACGATTTGGCTGGCGCCGTCGAAGTACACATCGGAGGCCCCGTCGAGTCTGCGCAGGATCTCACTGCACTCCCAGCCCGCGTCGTCGAAGACCTGATGCAGGGTCGCCTTGGCCTGCGATACATCCTGTGGATCGGGGCCGTGCATGCGGTCGGCAGTGAAAACGAGAAGAAACATTGTCTTCCCGTCGCGCATCGCGAATCGTCCAATCATGCGTCCGGGCATGGTGTAGGCGAGGTACACGAGTTCGTCACGCGGCTCATAACCCGTGGCTTCGAATGCCGCGACACGGTAGCCGAGATCCGTCGCGAACCTGGATTCTGGGCCAAACACCAAGTCCCGCACCGGCGAATGGATGCCACCGGCGCCGACGAGGAGGTCGAATTGTCGGGTTCCGCCGCGCTCGAAGGTGACCCGTACGTCCGAGTCATTTTGCATGATGGCCGAAACACTTTCACCGAATAGAGTTTCGGCACGGTCGTCGATGGAGCGATAGATCATGGCCGCCAGATCACCGCGGGGGATGGTGACGAACCGGCCATTGATGTTTCGCCGGAACAGCTCAGCCGAGAATCCCCCCACTCTTCGCGAATTCTGATCCACGAGGCGCACTTCTCGTACCGGATACCCTGCGGCGTGAAATTCCGCGGTCAGTCCCATGCGTTCGGCAACGGCATATCCGCCACCCCAAAAGTCCACGACGTAGCCGCCAGTGCGGAGTCGCGGCGCCTTTTCGATCAGGGTCGGCTCGTGGCCGTAGCGCGACAACCAGTACGCAAGCGTCGGGCCGCTGATGCCGGCACCGACTATGGCGATCTTCATGCGCCCCCTCCCGGCAGGCGGAGTTTCGGATTACCATAGCACTATAAAATAGTTGCACTAGTATATTAATAGCGGATGAGCGGCGAACCGCGTCGATCTCCCCATCCACCCAGAACAGGGGGCCGCTGTGCTGAAGGAACTTACGGACATGCCTGCCGGCATTCAGGCGCTGGAAGCAGTCGGGACTGTGACGGCGGCAGACTACGCCCGCGTCTTTGCTCCGATGGTCGATCGCGCAGCCCGCGCAGGAGATCGGATGCGGCTGCTCTACCAGTTCGGACCGAGCTTTGAGCGCATCACGGCGGGGGCGCTGTGGGCGGATACGCGACTCGGGTTGAACTATGTGCGATTGCTCGGCGGCTGCGCTGTCGTGAGTGATATTGGCTGGATTCGGGCACCGAGCCACGCCATCGGCACCTGGATGCCCTGTCCGGTTCAGGTGTACGACAACGACGAACGCGATGACGCCATCGCGTGGCTGACGTCGCTACCGGAACTTGCTGACGTGTCTGTGCTCGAGATGGCCAAGGCCTTCATCGGTGGCGTCGGCGCTGCCGCCGTGAGCCTTGGCGGGCTTGTCGTCAAATCGCCGGGCCCAGCAGGTCGTCCGCGTCGCGGATGATGTAGCCGTAGCCCTGCTCGGCCAGGAAGCGCTGCCGGTGCGCGGCGTACTCCGCGTCCAAGCTGTCGCGCGCCACCACGGAATAGAAGATGGCGCCACCGCCGTCGTGTTTGGGCCGCAGTAGCCGTCCCAGCCGCTGAGCCTCCTCTTGGCGGGAACCGAAGGTTCCCGAAACCTGTACCGCCACCGAGGCTTCCGGCAAGTCGATGGAGAAGTTGGCGACCTTGGACACCACCAGGGTCGACACCTCGCCGCGACGGAAGGCGTCGAACAGCTCCTCGCGTTCCCGGGTTCGGGTCGAGCCCTGGATCACCGGGGCATTCAGCTCGGCGCCGAGCTCGTCGAGCTGATCGAGGTAGGCGCCGATCACCAGGGTCTGCTCGTCGGGGTGCTTTTCCAGAATGGACTTGACCACGGCGATCTTCGAATGCGCCGTCGAGCAGAGCTTGTAGCGCTCTTCGGGTTCCGCGGTGGCGTAGATCATGCGCTCGTTGTCGGTCATGGTGACGCGCACCTCGATGCACTCCGCGGGTGCGATCCAGCCCTGGGCCTCGATGTCCTTCCACGGCGCGTCATAGCGTTTGGGACCGATCAGGGAGAAGACGTCGCCCTCGCGGCCGTCCTCGCGGACCAGCGTGGCGGTCAGGCCCAGCCGCCGTTTGGATTGCAGGTCGGCGGTCATCCGGAAGACCGGCGCGGGCAGCAGGTGGACCTCGTCGTAGATGATCAGCCCCCAGTCGCGGCTGTCGAAGAGCTCCAGATGCCGGTACTCGCCCTTGGTTCGGCGGGTGATCATCTGGTACGTCGAGATGGTGACCGGCCGGATCTCCTTGCGTTCCCCGGAGTATTCGCCGATCTCGTCCTCGGTCAGCGACGTGCGCGCGACCAGTTCGCGTTTCCACTGCCGCGCCGCCACGATGTTGGTGACCAGAATGAGCGTCGTCGCACTGGCTTTCGCCATCGCAGCCGCTCCGACCAGCGTCTTGCCGGCACCACAGGGGAGCACCACCACGCCGGATCCACCCGCCCAGAAGGAGTCCGTGGCCATCTGCTGATAATCGCGCAGGTGCCAGCCGTTCTGCGCAAGGCTGATCGCGTGCGCTTCACCGTCGACGTAGCCGGCGAGGTCTTCGGCGGGCCACCCGATCTTGAGCAGCATCTGCTTGACCCGGCCGCGCTCGCTGCCGTGGACGACGACGGTGTCCTGGTCGATCCGGGCGCCCAGCATCGGTGCGATCTTCTTGTTGCGCAGGACTTCCTCGAGCACCGCGCGGTCCAGGCTCACCAGCGTCAGTCCGTGGGCCGGGTGCTTGACCAGTTGCAGCCGGCCGTACCGGGCCATCGTGTCCACGATGTCGACCAGCAGCGGCTGCGGCACCGCGTACCGCGAGAAGCTCACCAGCGCGTCGACCACCTGCTCAGCGTCATGGCCGGCGGCGCTAGCATTCCACAGCGCCAGCGGTGTGATGCGGTAGGTGTGCACATGCTCGGGTGCGCGCTCCAACTCGGCGAACGGCGCGATGGCGGCGCGCGCCGCCCCGGCCAGCTCGTGGTCCACCTCGAGCAGCACCGTCTTATCAGACTGGACAATCAACGGGCCGTCGGTCACAGGCGCCGCTCCTCTCCCCCGCAAGCGGGAGGTGCCCCCACATCGCTCTGTTGCTCTGCATCGTCGCGGGCGGGCACCCGCTTCCTCTCGTTCATCTCACCCATTATCGGCCGGTGGCCGACACTACCGACGTGATGCGGTGGATGGCGAAGTCGCGGAGCCGGGCGGACGCCGAGTCGAAGGCGACCAGCTGGCCGCCCCGCACGGTGATCGGCGACACCACCCGCTGGGTGGCCACCCCGGCGGCGTCCAGGTAGCCGATCACCAGCGTGTCCTGCTCCTTGGCCGCGCGCTGCAGTATCGACATGGTGACGGCCGGATCGACGCGGATGTTGCCGAACGGTGCCGCGGTCACCTTGCGCAGCACCGCCACGACCGCGTTGAGGCTCTCGCTGTTGGGACGCGGCATGGGACGGTACGGCCGGCGCTGCTGTGGCGTGGACACGCGGGCCCCGCGGGGCCGGACGTCGACGATGGCGCCCGAGGAATCCTCCGCCGCCGGAGCGAAGCCCGCGGCCCGCAACGCGGCCAGCACCTCGGCGATGGGCGCCGAGGACACCGCGACCGTCGGCGCCAGGGCGCGCAACTGCACCCCTTCGGTCGCGGGTGCGGCCACCGCCTGCGCCAGCAGCGCCGGGTCCTCGCACCGCACGAACGAGGTGGCCATGCCGATCCGCAGCTGGCCGTGTCTGCGCGCGACGTCATCGATCAGGTAGGTAAGCCCTTGCGGCACGGGCGTTTTGGAGTGTTTGACGAAAAGCGCATGCATCCAATCGCGGGTCTTGCCGATGTCGAGCGCGTGCCGGATCGACTGCTCACTGACCCGGTACACCATGGCGGTGCCTGCCGATTCGACGGTGGCAATCGCGGCCAGCTGTTCGGCGAGGTCGCGCTGCAGCGGCCCGGGCACCACGACGGTCAGGTCGGCCTGCACGAAGAAGTGGGCGATCGGTTTGGGCAGCACCCGGTTCATTGCGTCGACCGCGACTTGAGGGTCGTCGTCTTCCAGCAACGCACGGCCGGGGGTGCTGAGCGCGCCGCGTCCCGCCAGGCCCAGGGCGTGCGTCTCGGCCAGCAAATCGCCGACGGGTCCCGGCTGCAACCGTTTGGACCAGCGCGGGCGCCGCCAGATCAGCGCCGCCGACGCCTCGACCGCGTTGACGCCGGCGCCGGGCGGCAGCTCGGAGAGCATGCCGAGCAGCAGTCGGCGATCCAGCGGCGCGGCGGTCGAGTACAGCGCATCCGTAAGGGCGCCATAGGGTTTGGCGTCGGGGCCGCGAGTGCCGATCAATGCCGGCCGACCCGGCAGGTCCAGCCAGACGTCGGCCAGCAACTGCCAGCGCTCGGCGGCAGGCAATGCGGTGAACCGGTCGACGGCGACGGTCGGCGCCCAGTACGGTCCGTCGCCGGTGGCCGGCTCCGGGTCGGGCATGCCGCTGGCGATCAATCCCGCCGCCGCCGCGAGCTCGAGGACCAGACCCAGCCGCGGCTCCTCGATGCCGGTGGTTTTGCTCAGCCGCTTCACGTCGCGAATTCCCAGGCCGCCGCTGCGCAGCTCGGAAACCGGGCCGGTGGCGAGCGTTGCGAGCAGTACGTCAAGCTCGCGCAGGAGGTCGATGACGGCCCCGGCCGCGGTCGCGTCGACATCGTCGGAGGTGGTGGTCGACACCACCGGGTCAGGAGCCGTCAGCTGCAGGGGACCGGGCTGTTCGCCGCGCAGCACCTGCCCGACGTGGCGGGGCAGGATCACCGTCTCGGCGTCTATTCGTCGCAACAGGCCCAGAGCCAGCAGCTGCGGCACCGGCCGGTCGCCGGCCGCGCCGGGAGCGGCGTCACGGGTGCGGCCCATCGGGGAGCCTTCGAGCAGTTTCTCCAGGACTTCCAGCTGCGCCTCGGTCAGCTCATCGATCAGGGCGGCGATCTCTTCGCCACCGCGGGAGCCGTCCTCGAGGGTGACCTGCCCCGGATGCCACGGCAGGGCCGCTGAAGCGTCGGCGGCCACCCGGAGTGCGGCCTCGCCCCAGACCAGGGCGCGTTCCCGCAAATCGTCGAGCGCGCCGGTCACGTCGGCCTCGGAAACGCGGTCGTCGATCAGCGCCAGCAGCTTTGCCGTCGGCACCGGGGCGGTATCGGCCTGCAGCACCAGCAACGCGTCGAGAACCGCCAGCCGCAAGAAATCCAGCTCGTCGGTGGCGGCCTTCACCGACTGGCGGGCCTGCGCACGCGCGGCCAGCGCGGCGATGCTGCCGGGGGGAGGCTGGGCGAGGTCTGGCCGCAATTCCAGTAGTCGGATCAGACGCTCATCGGATAATTCGGCCAGCCACGACCCCAGCGGGATATCCGGGGTGTTGTCGGTCATTGCTGACCAGCGTAAAGCAGGCGGCGGACCCCGCGGGGACCACGAAGGGCGAACTGACGGCCTTGCATCACACGCGTGTGCGCGACCTGTCAGAATGGACGCGTGGCTGACAATACTGAGGGCAAAGGGCGCAAAACCAGGTATGTCGACAACGGCTGGCCGACGACGGACCACGACGACCACGCGGTGAGCGAACTCGCGACCGACCGGACGGGTGCGTTGTCCCCCTTCGGCGAGCTGGTGTTCCCGCTGCCCCCCACCGACCTGCCCTACCTGCACCCGGTGACCGTCGTCAATCGGTAGGTCGTCTCCGATGGCTGGGGCATCCGGGACATCCAGGCCGCCCGCGACCTGGACGTCGGGAGAATCCCGCTCGGCTGCGCTGTCGCACCTGGACGAGCGCGGTGCGGCGCACATGGTCGACGTCAGCGAGAAGGGCGCTACCAAGCGAACGGCCGTTGCTGCGGGGGCCCTGCGCACTTCTGCACGAGTGGTGGCACTGATCACCAGTGGCGGCCTGCCCAAGGGCGACGCGCTGGCCACCGCACGCGTGGCGGGCATTTTGGCAGCAAAGCGCACCAGCGACCTGATTCCGCTTTGCCATCAGCTCGCGCTCACCGGGGTCGACGTCGACTTCACGGTAGGGGAGTCCGATATCGAGATCACCGCGACGGTCCGGAGCACCGACCGCACCGGTGTGGAGATGGAAGCGCTGACCGCCGTCAGCGTTGCCGGGCTCACCCTCTACGACATGATCAAAGCGGTGGATCCAGCCGCGCAAATCGATGACATTCGCGTGCTGCGCAAGGAAGGCGGCAAAAGCGGAACATGGGAGCGGTGATGAACGCCAGGTCCGCCCGAATCATCATTTCCTCGACCCGCGCGTCTGCTGGGGTATACGACGACCGCTGCGGGCCCATCATTTCTGAATGGCTTGGGCAGCAAGGTTTTTCGTCTGCGCAACCGGAGGTGGTCGCTGACGGTGAGCCGGTGGGGCAGGCCCTGCGCAAGGCGCTCGACGATAGGGTTGACGTCATCATCACCTCGGGTGGCACGGGCATCTCGCCCAGCGACAGCACGCCCGACCAGACCGTCGCCCTGCTCGACTACCTGATTCCCGGCCTGGCCGAGGCCATCCGCCTGTCGGGCCTGCCGAAGGTTCCGACGTCGGTGTTGTCGCGCGGTGTGTGTGGTGTGGCCGGGCAGACCCTGATCGTCAACCTGCCGGGCTCCCCTGGCGGCGTGCGCGACGGACTGGGCGTGCTCACCGGCGTGCTCGACCACGCGCTGGATCAACTCGCCGGCAAAGATCACCAGCCATGACCCTTGTGGTGCGCGCGGCGATGACCGAGCACCCGATCACGTTGGCCGAGCATGAAGAACTGGTGGGCCATCAGGCGGCCGGGGCCATCGTCGGGTTCGTCGGCATGATCCGCGACCACGACGGCGGGCGATCGGTGGTGCGGCTGGAGTACTCGGCGCACCCGTCGGCCGCACAGGTCATGGCCGAGGTGGTGGCGCAGGTGGCACAGCAGTCCCGCGGCCTGCGGGCTGTGGCAGCCAGCCACCGGATCGGGGTGCTGCAGATCGGGGAGGCGGCGCTGGTGGCGGCCGTTGCGGCCGACCATCGGCAGGAGGCGTTCGCGGCCTGCGCGCATCTGGTGGACACCGTGAAGGCGCGGCTACCGGTGTGGAAGCACCAATTCTTCGACGACGGAACCGAAGAGTGGGTGGGTTCGGCGTAACGGCCTGAAAAGCCGGCACGCCCCGAAAGCAACCGCTTTCGAGGCGTGCCGGGCAATCCTGACGAGGAGTGTCAGCCCGCGGGCGACGGCTGGGCGAGGGCGTCCAGCGCGTCGTTCCCGTGGATGTCCTGTCCCTTGATGGCGTCCCACAGCTGCCGGGTGTAACCGACCTGGGCGGCCTTCTGCGGCTCACCCGGCGCGGCGTTGACGTCGCCGGGGACCGGAGGAGCCGGCGGGACATCGGCCGGGGGTGCGGGCGCATCGGCGGGAGGCGCGGGCGGCAATGCGTCCGCCGGAGGCGCGGGTGGCAATGCGTCCGCCGGAGGCGCGGGCGGCAATGCGTCCGCCGGAGGCGCGGGAGGCACGTCCGCCGGGGGTGGCGCATCCGCCGGAGGGGCGGGCGGCACATCCGCGGGAGGCGGCGCGGGCTGGTCGAAGGAGGCCAGCTGGACCGGCGCGGGCGGCGGCGCATCGGCGGGCGGCGGAGCGTCCGGCGGAGGCGGCGGCGGAGGGGCCAGCCAAGGCATGCCGTTCAGCCAAGGCAGGTCCAGACCGGCCGGTGCGGGCGCAGGCAGTTCGCGCGGGGTCGGAGCCGAGAGCGGACCGCCGCACACGGGCCAGGCGCCGCGACCCTGGCTGGCCAGCACGCGCTCGGCCACCGCGATCTGCTGATCCTTGGTCGCGAGTTCGGCCGACGGGGCGTACTGGCCACCGCCGTGGGCGGCCCACGTGCTGGAGCTGAATTGCACACCGCCGTGATAGCCGTTGCCGGTGTTGATGCCCCAGTTGCCGCCGGACTCGCATCCGGCTACAGCGTCCCATTGCTCGTCGGTAGCCGCAGACGCGTGGCCCGCAAATGCGATACCACCGCCACCGAGCACAGCACCGGTGAATGCGAGTTTGGCGACGCTGATGTTCGAAGTGGTGGGCTTACGATGCCGTCCGCTCATACGCGTCAAGACGTCCTCTCTTGATGCGCCCACGAGGTCAGCTGTCGGGTTCGGGCTGGAGAGGTTGCCCGGCCACGCCGCATCCACAGACGCAGCGATGACTTCACCCCAAGGAGCCGCGGACGGCTCCGGTCCTATCTCGGCGGACCAGTGGGTCCCCCGTCTCCATCCACGGGTTTGGTGTTTCCCGCCTATCGGATGGAGCTCGGCGCTATAGGCGAGAAGGGCCGCCGCTCAGGAAGATTCGGCTAGCCCGCGGACGACCGTAGCGGGTAACCGCGGCACAGTCATTTTTTGTCGATTTCGGCGTTTCGTTTTTTGCCGTTGGGGAAAACACCAGGAGGGCTCGTCGTCCGTGCAGGTCACCAGACTCCGACATCGAGCCGTTGCCGCGCTGTGATCAATCCGTTATGTGATCGAACTCACATCGAATCGGCCGCCGGGCGACGGCTCACAGATGCCGATGGGGCTCAAGTGAAAGTGCCAACAGACGGTCGGCTCGCGGCGGGCCTACCCGGCCGGGGTCAGTGGTACAGCGGCTGCGATCTGGGTTGGTGTGGCTGGCCGACGGGGACGATTTCCTTGCCCAGCGGCACCAGGGACACCGGGATCAGCTTGAGATTGGCCAGCGCCAGCGGAATACCGATGATTGTCAGCGCCATCGCCACCGCGCTCACCAGGTGCCCGATCGCGAGCCAGATCCCGCAGAACACCAACCAGATGACATTCCCGATCAGCGCTCCGGTACCCGCGCCGGGCTTGTCGACGATGGTCCGACCGAACGGCCACAGCGCATAGGATGCGATGCGCAACGCGGCGAATCCGAACGGGATCGTGACGATCAGCAGGAAGCAGATCAGCGCCGCGAGCAGGTAGCCGAGGGCTAACCAGAGGCCGCCGAAAACCAACCAGATGACGTTCAGGGCCAGGCGCATTGTCTCCTCCAGCGGTAGTTCCAGAGTACCGGGAAACCGGGTGCTCGGCCGCGGGCCTTCCGAGTAGGATCGATCGTCATCGCGTCCTGCGCAGGCGGGACGCTTCTTGACTTTTTGGTTTGCCCGTATCGAGTTTTCCGTCAGACAAGCAGGTGAGACCGGTGCCGACTGGCAAGGTGAAGTGGTACGACGCTGAGAAGGGATTCGGCTTTCTATCTCAGGAGGAAGGCGAGGATGTCTACGTCCGCTCATCGGCGTTGCCCGCAGGCGTCGAAGGCCTCAAGGCGGGGCAGCGCGTCGAGTTCGGCGTTGCCTCCGGGCGCCGTGGACCCCAGGCATTGAGTCTGAAACTCATCGACCCGCCGCCCACCCTGACCCGTCCCCGCCGGGAAGGCCCCGCCGAACACAAGCACAGCCCGGATGAACTGCACGGCATGGTCGAGGACATGATCACCTTGTTGGAGAGCGCCGTGCAGCCCGAGTTGCGCAAAGGTCGCTACCCGGACCGCAAAACCGCGCGCAGGGTCTCCGAGGTGGTCAAAGCCGTAGCGCAGGAACTCGACGCCTAACTCGGAGCCGGCATTCTGCGAAAGCGTGGACCGGAGCGTACTGGCGGGTAACACTGGGTACTACACCCAGGGAAGCCGTCGAGCGAGGAGTGTTCCATGGCACAGCAGGCACAGGTCAGCGAGGAGCAAGCGAGGGCCGTAGCTGAGGAATCTCGCGAAAGTGGTTGGGATAAGCCATCCTTGGCCAAGGAGCTTTTCCTCGGCCGTTTTCCGCTTGAGCTCATTCACCCGTTTCCGAGGCCCTCTGCTGACGAGGCGGATCGCACCGAGAAGTTCTTGGCCCGGCTGCGCGAATTTCTTGACACGATCGACGGCAGCGTCATCGAGCGCGACGCACAAATCCCCGACGAATATGTAAAGGGCCTCGCCGAACTGGGCTGTTTCGGGATGAAGATCCCGTCCGAGTACGGCGGTCTGAACATGTCGCAAGTGGCCTACAACCGGGCGCTGATGATGGTGTCGACCGTGCATGCCAGCCTCGGGGCGCTGCTGTCCGCTCATCAGTCGATCGGCGTGCCGGAACCGCTCAAGCTGGCTGGAACCAAGGAGCAGAAACAGAAGTTCCTGCCGCGGTGCGCCGCCGGGGCGATA
>DASYBR010000164.1:0-16090 GCA_036500645.1 Mycobacterium sp.
GCCTGAGGAGGGCGATGCCGAGTCCACGCGAGCGGATGGTGATCTCCGCCGCGCTGCTGATCAGGGAGCGCGGCGCGCATGCCACCGCGATTTCCGACGTCCTGGAGCACAGCGGCGCGCCCCGCGGGTCGGCCTATCACTACTTCCCGGGTGGACGCACGCAATTGCTCTGCGAGGCGGTCGATTACGCCGGCGATCACGTGGCGGCCGTCATCGACAGAGCCGATGCGAGCCTGCAACTGCTCGACGCTCTGATCGACAAGTACCGCCGTCAGCTGCTCAAAAGTGACTTTCGCGCGGGCTGCCCCGTCGTGGCGGTCTCCGTCGAGGCAGGAGACGAACCCGACGGCGAGCGGATGGCCCCGGTGGTCGAGCGCGCGGCCGCGGTCTTCGACCGCTGGACCGACCTGATCGCCGCGCGTTTCATCGCCGACGGAATACCGCGGGAGCGGGCCGGCGAGTTGTCGGTGCTGGCCACCAGCGCGCTCGAGGGCGCGATTCTGCTCGCCCGGGTGCGACGCGACCTGACACCGCTCGACGTCGTGCACCGCCAGTTGCGCGCACTGCTCTTGGCAGAGGGCGCCCACGCCTAGAGAAGGGACACCCATTATGACCAGTGCGTGGCAGTCCACCGCCTGCATCCTGTGTGAATGCAACTGCGGCATCGTCGTTCAGGTGGAGGAGGGGCGGCTGGCCCGCATCCGGGGTGACAAGGCACATCCGGCCTCGCAGGGCTACACCTGCAACAAGGCGCTGCGGCTGGACCACTATCAGAACAGTCGGTCCAGGCTGACCTCTCCGTTGCGCCGCCGCGCGGACGGTAGCTACGAGGAAATCGATTGGGACACCGCGATCGTCGAGATCGCCGAGGGATTCAAGCACATCCGCGACACGTACGGCGGGGACAAGATCTTCTACTACGGGGGCGGCGGCCAGGGGAATCACCTGGGCGGGGCGTACAGCGGCGCCTTCCTGAAGGCGCTGGGGTCGAAATACCGGTCAAATGCGCTGGCGCAGGAGAAAACCGGCGAAGCCTGGGTCGACGGACAGCTGTACGGCGGTCACACCAGGGGCGAGTTCGAGCATGCCGAAGTCTCGGTCTTCATCGGGAAAAACCCGTGGATGTCGCAGAGCTTTCCCCGGGCCCGGGTGGTGCTCAACGAGATCGCCAAGGACCCGGCGCGGTCGATGATCGTCATCGATCCCGTCCTCACCGACACCGCCAAGATGTCGGACTTCCACCTGCGGGTGCGGCCCGGCACCGATGCCTGGTGCCTGGCCGCGTTGGCGGCCGTCCTGGTTCAGGAAAACCTCTGCAACGAAGCGTTTCTGGCCGAGCACGTGCACGGTGTCGACACCGTGCGCGATGCGCTGCGCGATGTCCCGGTGGCCTCATACGCGGAGCACTGCGGTGTCGACGAGGAGCTGCTGCGGGCCGCGGCGCGCCGTATCGGCACGGCCGACAGCGTCGCGGTGTTCGAAGACCTGGGAATTCAGCAGGCGCCCAACAGCACGCTGAGTTCCTACTTGAACAAGCTGCTCTGGATCCTCACCGGAAACTTCGCGAAAAAGGGCGGCCAGCACCTGCATTCGTCGCTGGCGTCGTTGTTCAGCACCGTTTCGGGGCGTACACCCGTCACCGGCGCGCCCATCATCGCGGGCCTGGTGCCATCCAACGTGGTGCCCGAAGAGATCCTCACCGACCACCCGGACCGGTTCCGGGCGATGATCGTCGAAAGCGGTAATCCCGCCCACTCGCTGGCCGACTCGAAGGCCTGCCGGGAGGCCTTCCAATCGCTGGAGCTGATGGTCGTCGTCGATGTCGCGATGACCGAGACCGCCCGCCTGGCCCACTACGTGTTGCCCGCGGCGTCCCAATACGAGAAGACCGAAGCCACCTTCTTCAATTTCGAGTTCCCGCACAACGGCTTTCACCTGCGCCGGCCGCTGCTCAAACCGCTGCCGGGAACCCTGCCGGAGCCGGAGATCTGGGCCCGGCTGGTGCGAGCGCTCGGCGTGATCGACGACGCCGATCTGCGGCCGCTTCGCGCGGCCGCCCAACAGGGTCGTGAAGCTTATGCCGAAGCATTTCTCACCGCGGTGAGCGGCAATCCGACGATGGCGCGCCTGGTGCCGTACGTCCTCTACGAAACACTCGGGCCGACGCTGCCCGACGGGATGGCCGGAGCGGCCGCGGTGTGGGGGCTGGCCCAGAAGACCGCGATGACCTACCCCGAGGCCGTCCGGCGGGCCGGACATGCCGACGGCAACGCGCTGTTCGACGCCATCCTGAACAGCCCGTCGGGAGTCGTCTTCACCGCGCACGACTACGACGATGACTTCGCTCTGATCGGCCACGCCGATCACAAGATTGCGCTGGAAATCCCTGAAATGCTGGACGACTTGCGAGGACTCGCCGCCGCGCCGCCGCAACTGACCACATCGGAATTGCCCATCGTCCTCTCGGTGGGCGAGCGGCGCGCCTACACCGCCAACGACATATTCCGCGACCCGTCCTGGCGTAAACGCGACATCGACGGGGCCCTGCGGGTCAGCGTCGAAGACGCCCAGAACCTGGGACTCGTCGATGGCTGCCGGGCGCGCGTCACCACGGCGGCCGGCAGTGCCGAGGCGACCATCGAGATCACCGAGACGATGCTTCCCGGACATGCCGCACTGCCCAACGGTTTTGGGCTCGACTACGTCGACACCGATGGGCGCACCGTCGTCCCCGGCGTCGCCCCGAACGCGCTGACGTCCACCGGGTGGCGAGACTCCTACGCTGGAACGCCTTGGCACAAGCACGTGCCGGCGCGCATCGAGGCGTTGGCGGGAGTCAGTTCCAGATCTTGACCCGGCTGCCCGGGCCCAGGAACAGTTCGTCGTCCTCGGAGACGCCGAATGCATCGTAGAACGCGTCCATGTTGCGGATGACGCCGTTGCAGCGGAATTCCGGCGGCGAATGCGGATCGATCGCCAACCGCCGGATCGCTTCTGCCTCACGGGATTTGGTCCGCCAGACCTGGGCCCAGCCGAAAAACACGCGCTGGACGCCGGTGAGGCCGTCGATGACCGGAGCCGGCTCACCGCTCAGCGACAGCTGGTAGGCCAGCAGCGCGATCGACAAGCCGCCCAGGTCGCCGATGTTCTCCCCGACGGTGAATGCGCCGTTCACGTGGTGGGCGCCGTCCAGTTCCCTGGGCGTGTACGCCTCGTACTGCTCGATGAGAGCCTTTGTGCGGGCGCTGAATTCGGTCCGGTCGGCGTCGGTCCACCAATCGATCAGGTTACCGTCACCGTCGTACTTGGCGCCCTGGTCGTCGAAGCCGTGGCCGATCTCGTGTCCGATCACCGCGCCGATCCCACCGTAGTTGGCCGCGTCGTCGGCCTCGGCGTCAAAGAAGGGCGGCTGCAAAATGGCTGCTGGAAACACGATTTCGTTCATCCCGGGGTTGTAGTAGGCGTTGACCGTCTGCGGCGTCATGAACCACTCGTCGCGGTCCACCGGGCCCCCGAGTTTGGCCAGCTCGCGGTCGTGGCTGACCGCGTACCCGCGCTGATAGTTGCCGTACAGGTCGCCGCGGTCGATCACCAGCTTTGAGTAGTCACGCCACTTCTTCGGGTAGCCGACCTTGGCGGTGAACTTGCCCAGCTTGGTCAGGGCCCGCTCCCGGGTATCCGGTGTCATCCAGTCCAGATCACTGATGCTGAGCCGGTACGCCGCTTGCAGGTTCTCCACCAACGCATCGATGCGGGCCTTGGCACCGGGCGGGAAATACCGCTTGACATAAAGCTTTCCGACGGCATCGCCCATCAGGCTCTCCACCAGCGACACCGCCCGCTTCCACCGGTCCCGGATCTCCTCGGTGCCGGTCAGCAGTCGGCCGTAGAAGTCGAAGTCCGCGGCAACCAGGGCATCGGTCAGCCAGGGGGCCCGGGCCCGGATGACCCGCCAGCGCGCCCAGGACTTCCAGTCGTCGAGGTCTTCGCTCGCCCACAGCGCGGCGAACGCGGTGACGTAATCAGGTTGGCGCACAATGATTTCCGCAACGTCCTGGGTTTCGCTGCCCAGCGCGGTCACCCAGCCGGTCCAGTCGAAGCCCTCGCCTTCGGACGCAAGCTCGGCGAAGGTGCGCAGGTTGTAGGTGAGGTCGGCGTCGCGGCGCTTGACCACATCCCAGTGTGCGGCGGCCAGTTTGGTCTCCAGCGCCACGATGCGGGCGGCGGTTTGGGAGTGGTCTTCGGCGGCCCCGCCGAAGACCAGGCCGAACATCCGTGCGATGTGTCCCGGGTAGGCGGCGAGGACCGCGGCGTGCTGCTCGTCGCGGAAGTACGACTCGTCGGGCAACCCAATGCCGGATTGTGTGAGGTGCACCAGGTAGCGAGCGGAGTTCTTGGAGTCGGTGTCCACGTACATCGCGACGCCGCCCCCCACCCCGGTGCGCTGCAGGGCGCCGATTACCGCGGCCAGTGCCGTGGCGTCGGCGGCCCCGTCGATGGTGGTCAGCTCATCGAGAAGCGGTTGCAGACCCCTGCTTTCGACGGTGTCCTCGTCGAGGAAGCTGGCATAGAGGTCGCCGATGCGTTGCGCGTCGCTAGCCGCCCCGTTCTGCTGGGTCGCCTGCTCGCTGGCTTCGACGATCAGGTCGCGCACCTGCTCTTCGGCCTGGTCGTACAGGTGCCGGAACGCGCCGTCGGTCGCCCGGTCCGGCGGAATGTCGTATTCCGCCAGCCAGTGGCCGTTGACGTGACCGAACAGGTCGTCCTGGGGGCGGATGTTCGCATCGACGTAGCTCAGGTCGATGCCCGAGCGGATGGTCTCATTCGTCACCCCACCATCCTTCCATCTTTCTCGGGTGCAACGATCGGGCCATGTCCGACGGCGAGCAAACCGAGCCAGAAAGCCGCGAAGCCTCCGACGAGCAACCTGACCAGGAGACCGACCAGGACCCAGGGCCCGACGAGGGAGAGTCGGACGGCGCGGTTCTCTCCACTTACGGCATCGCGTCGGCCGTCCTCGGTGTGTTGTCGGTGGCCGCGGTCGTCCTCGGCGTCATCATCTGGTCCGCGCACCGCGACGCGACCGACGAGCGTGGCTACCTGACCCGCGTCATGCAGACCGCCGCCGGCTGGACGAGCGTGCTGATCAACATGAACAGCGGCAACGTCGACGCCAGCCTGCAACGGCTGCATGACGGGACGGTCGGGGAGCTCAACACCGACTTCGACGCGGCCATGCAGCCGTACCGGCAGGTGGTGGAGAAACTGCAGTCGAAGAGCGCCGGCCGGATCGACGCGGTCGCGATCGAAACGGTGCACCATGACGTGGACACCCAGCCTGGGGGCGCAAGGCCTCCAAGAGAAATAGTGACTACCAAATTGCCGCCCTTCGCCAGCCGGTCCGACTCGGTGATGCTGATCGCGACCTCGGTGAGCGAAAACGCCGGCGCCAAACCACAAACGGTGCACTGGAACCTGCGGCTCGACGTGTCCAACGTGGACGGCAAGCTGATGATCTCCGGGCTGGAATCGATCCGATGAGAAACCTGTGGCGGCTCTTCGCCTTCGACATCCTGGCCCCGCTCGCCGCGATCGCCGCGCTGCTGGCGATCGGGGTGGTGCTCGGTTGGCCGCTGTGGTGGGTGTCGGCGTGCTCGGTTGTGATCCTGCTGATCGTGGAAGGGGTCGGCATCAATTTCTGGCTGCTGCGCCGCGACTCGGTCACCGTCGGAACCGACGACGACGCACCGGGGCTGCGCTTGGCCGTCGTCCTGCTCTGCACGGCGGCCCTGACGGCGGCGGTGCTGACCGGCTACACGCACTGGACACGATCGGACCGCGACTTCACCAACGACTCCCGGAAAGTCGTTCAGGTTGCCACGGGCATGGCGGAGGCGATGGCGTCGTTCGCGCCGAATTCCCCCGACAACTCCATCGACCGGGCCACGACGATGATCGTGCCGGAGCATGCCGCCTCGTTCAAAGAGCAGTACACCAAGTCCAGCGCCGAGCTGGCACAGCACAACGTCACCGCCCAGGCATCCACGTTGTCGGCCGGAGTCGAGGCGCTCGGGCCGTCGGACGCGGTGGTGGCGGTGGTGCTGCGGGTGACTCAGAACGCGCCGGGACAACAGCCGAGTCGGGTCGCCCCGGCGCTGCGGGTGACATTGACCAAGCGCGGCAGCGACTGGCTGGTCGCCGAGGTGCTGCCGATCAGGTGAGCGGTCAGTTGGAGTCGGCGGAACGCGAGGACTTGACCTTGACGAACCGATCCGACAATCGACGGATCCGGATCATCAGTGCGGCCGTCGGGCTCGTGCTGCCGTCGAGGTAGCCGGCCAGTTCCTCGGCGGTGACTCCGATGCGGGAGGCGAATTCCGGCCGCGCGAGACCCGAGCGATCGATCAGTAGCCCCACGTGGCGAGCCACCTCGGCGCGCTCATTGGCCTCCAGGTGGGTGCGGGCACGCTCCAGCACCTCCCATAGCGCCTTGGCGATGCCGAAGGGCCGGGAGCCGCCCAGCACTTCCTCGACCTGACGGGCGGTCCGCCCGTAGGGGTCGCGTTTGAGGGCGGCGGCGATGCGCTTCCAGGTAGCGATGTCCCCGCCCTGCAACGCCGAACGGATGGCGGCGGTTGGCCAGAACTCCACCGGCTGATCGGTGTCCGGAAGAGATTCGGAAGGCCCGGCATCGCGCTGGCGTTGCTCGGGAACCGGCCGCTGCGGCGGCGCGGGGCGTCGGTCGGATGCCAACGTCACCTCGCCTCCTCCAGCATCGCTACAGCCACCGACAGGCAGCGCTGCCTGATGCCTTCCCAGTCCGAGGTGGCGTCGGCGTCGGACCCCTGGTCGTCGTGGGGGTCGTCAGGTTTCGGATCTGCGAGTCGACGCACCAGCTGCGAGGCAATCAGTTGCCGCCCGGTTGACTCACAACAGTAATACCTGTCCATTCCTGCCAGGACCACAGCGGCGGTCTCGGGCTCCAACGAATCGACCATATTGGCAAAGTCGGCGTAATCGCGGCGACTGTTACGGCACATGATCAGGTACCCCTTGAGGCGCAGGGTCTCCGCGCCGGTCGGGACCAGCAACCGGTCTCCGGTGGGCAGTTGCACGTTGGTGGTCTCCACGGGGCAGCGCCGTTCGTACGCCGGTTGACGGGTTGTCCCCGTCTTCGCCTTGCCGGCCTGCAGCGCGTCGATCGCGACGGACAGGCGTCCCCGCCACAGCGTGACCGGGTGGACGGGTCGATCCGCCCCGGAGATGGCTTTGGCGATGCCGTTGCGGGACGCGAGGGCACCGACGCGCTTCTTGGCACCGGGAGCAGGGTGACCGTTGGTGTCGTTCTTCGCCTCGGCGGAGGCGACGCCGACCGGCACCGGCTCGTCGGTCAGGTCGACCTGGTGGGGGATCTGGCCGGGATCCAGGCCACGGTTGCCGGTGCGCCCGCAGCCGGTGAAGGCGAGCGGGTCCGTCACGCAGATCGCATCGGGCGCCAGGTGCTTCAGCTTCGCGGCCGACTTGATCACCATCCGCAGGTCGGCGCTGGGGACTGTGATCGCCGAGATGTCGTCGGGGATGATGACGACGTCGCCGAGGTCGACCGCCGGCAGTGGTCTGTCGAAGTCGACCGACGGCAAGATGCGGCGCAGCCACGAGGGCAGCCACCAGTTCCATTGGGCGAACATCGCCATCAGCGCCGGGACCAGCACGAGCCGCACGATCGTGGCGTCCACCGCGATTGCGACGGCGCAAGCGACACCGATCTCGGCCACCAGCGGCATGCCGGCGAACGCGAAGCCGACGAACACCGCGATCATGATCAGTGCGGCGCTGGTGATCGTGCGGGCGCTGGTGCTCACCCCGTATGCGACCGCGTCGCGGGTGTTGCCGGTGTGCAGGAAGCGTTCTCGAATGCGGGTGAGCAGGAAGATCTCGTAGTCCATCGACAGCCCGAAGGTCATCGCGAGCACCAGGGGCGGAACGGTGCTGTCGATCGAGGTGATCTGGGCGAAGCCGAGATCCTTCAGCCAGCCCCACTGGAAAACCATCACCAGGCTGCCGTAGGCGGCCGCGACCGACAGCAGCGTCATCAGCACGCCCTTGAGCGCCAAGAACACCGAGTGGATCGAGAGCAGCAGCATGACGAACGCGATCAGGGCAACGAAGCCCAGCACCAGCGGCTCGGTCGCCGACACCCGGTCATCGAAATCCTTGATCAGCGCGGTCGGGCCACCGACGTCGACACGGGCGGCCCCCGCATCGGGAATCCTCGGTAGTTGCGCGCGCATCCAGCCGACGGCCTCGCGGGCGCGCATGTCCTCGGGATCGACCGACAACACCGCCGACAGCAGCGCGCTGTTGTTGTCCTCGGCGAACTGCGGGGGTGACACCGAGACGATGTCGGGAGCCTGGGTCATCCGCTGGCGCACAGCGCCGATGACCTGGCTGTGTTCGGGCGAGGCCGCGCCCCCATCGGGGAAGGTGATCAACACCCGGATCGGGCCCAGCGCACCGGGACCGAGCGCCTCGCCCGCCGCCCCCACGCCGGCTCGGATCTCGTGTGCGGAGTCGAACTGGCGCAGCAGGCTGTTGCCCAGCACCATCGATGCCGCCGGTGCGGCCATGAGCAGCAGGATGAGCGATGCCGCCAGCGCCGAGATCCACGGCCGGCGCATCACCCCAGCGATCCAGCGGTTCCAGAATCGCGACTGGGTGCTCTCCGGCCGTCGTGACCAGTGCAGCAGGGCCGACCTCTTGGCGGCCGATCGGCCGAACGTCGCCAGCGCCGCCGGCGTCAACGTCGTCGACGTCAGCATCGCCACCGCGACGGCCAGGATCGCCCCGGTAGCCATCGACTTCAGCGCCGGGGTGTTGATGACGTAGATCCCGGTGAGCGACGCGATCACCGTCATCCCGGACAGCACCACAGCCAGCCCGGACGTGGACATCGCGGCGTCGACGGCTTCGCGCGGCTCGCGTCCGGTGCGCAGTTCCTCGCGGAAGCGCATCAAGATGAACAGCGAATAGTCGACCGCGAGCGCGATCCCGAACATGGACACCGTCGATGTCACGAACACCGACATGGTGGTGTAGGCCGACAGCGCGTAGACCAATCCCATGGTGACCACGACCGTGCAGATGCCCAGCGCAAGCGGGATCGCCGCGGCCGCCAGCGAACCGAACACCGCGAGCAAGACGATCAGGATGACCGGAAGGTTCCAGCGTTCCGCGGCGGCGATGTCGTGCTTGGTGTTCTGCGCCGCGGCGGCGGACAGTGCGCCCTGCCCGATGACATAGAGCCGGACGCGCCCGTCCGCGGTCTGACCGGGCTGGTCGCCGTTGATGCCGACCTTTTTGCGCAGCTGCTTGGCGATGTCACTGGTGTTGCGGGAATCCAGCCGCAGCGACAGCACGTACGGTCGGTCGGGCTGCGGCGCGCGCTGGGTGGGGTTGGGCACCTCGGTGGTGCCGGGGATCTCGGCGGCGATCTGCCGCAGCTGGGTCACCGCGTCGTTGATGTCCTGATAGCTGGCGTCCGGCCGGGGCGCGGCCACCAGCGCCAATGATGACGCGCCCTGGTCGTGGTAGAGCTCTTCGATCTGGTCGTGAACCAGCAGGGACTGCGAACCGGCCACGTCGAAACCGCCGCCGGTGAGATTTCCGGACTGCGTCAGCGCCATGTACACCGCGGGCACCAATGCCAGCAACCAGCCCATGAAGACCAGCCAGCGGTACTTACGCAGGCTGCGGCTGAGGCGCATCATTAACTGCTGGATTTCAACACTCCCCGGGTTTCTCGCGTAAGGCTCGCGTGTTGGCGAGGATACCGCAGCGCGCTGTGGATTATGTGGGCTTATCTAGTTCCTGAGCTGCGGTGACAGCGTTGTTGTAAACCCGCTGCTAAGTCGTTGTGAACCGGTTACCAAGCGGGATTTACCTCACACGGGGAGATCGTGGCTTGGCGTCGACCGGATCGGGGATGGCAGGATGGCGAATGGCCTGCGGGGCCCGGGGATTCACGGGGACTTCGCGTTCATTGTGGCCTTCTATTGCAGTCGTTTTGCGAGGCATGAGGTGTGTGCGTCGCAAACCGTGAGGAGTTACCCATGTCGACAGGCACCGCGACCAGGCGCCGCAGAATTCTCGCCGGGCTGATCGCTACCGCGCTGCCGGGTGCGGCGTTCGCGGTGCTCGCCGGGCCGCCGGCGACGGGTGCCAACGACCCGTGCGCGGCCAGTGAGGTCGCCAGGACCATCGGTTCGGTCTCCAAGTCGATGGGTGACTACCTCGACTCCCATCCCGAGACCAACCAGACGATGACCTCGATGCTGCAGCAGCAGGCGGGCCCGCAGTCGATGACCGGCTTGAAGTCCTACTTCGAGGCCAACCCGAAGGTCGCCGGTGACATGACGTCGATTGCGCAGCCGCTGACCAACCTGTCGCTGCAGTGCAAGTTGCCCATCTCGCCGTCTCAGGCGCTGGGCCTGATGCAGCAGGCGCAGGGCGCGGCGGGCGGACTGCCCGCGCTGCCCGGTAATGCCATTCCGGCCGTTCCGGCACCGCCGACGGCGACCAACCCACTCGGGGGGCCGCCGCGAGGCAACACGGTCGGCTAAGCGCCCTTTTGCGCGTCGCCCTCGGGCGGCGGGAGCGGGCCCTGCAGGGCGCCATCGGTCGGGTCTGCGGACGGGTCGCCGTAATGGGACACCACGGGCAGCGGACCGGTGATCGGGTCGTCGTCGGAGTCGGCGGTGTTCTCGGTGCGGAAAACGAAGAAGAACACCACCCAGCCGACGGCGGCGATGAACAGCCAGCTGATCAGACGGTAGATCAGCATGGCCGAGATGGCGCTCGGCAACGACATTCCGCTGGAAACCAGGCCGGGTACCAGCACCGCCTCGACGACCAAAAGCCCGCCGGGCATCAGTGGAATCGTGCCGACCGCGCGGGCGGCCGCGTAGGCGACCGTCAACCCGGCCACCGACGCGTGGTCCCCGGCGGCGTATGCGGCGAAGCCGAGGCAGGCGACGTCGGCGATCCAGTTGAACATCGACCAACCGAACGCCACCCCGAGGTCGCGGCGGCCCAGGCTCACCGACTCCAGCTGCATCAGGATCTCGCGCCACTTATCCAGCCCGGTGTTGGCCGCTTTGCCGCGAATCGAGTTGACCCAGGCCAGAACTCGGCTGCCGATGCCTTCGATCAGCTCGGGCCGCGACGCCACCGCCTGGGCCAGGAGCAACAACGCGATGAAGCCGCCGAGCATGAACAACAACGAGAACGGGTTGTTCTTCGCGCCCAGCAGGAAAGCGCCCCCCAAACCGAGCAGCGCCAGGCCCACCGCCTGCAGCACACCCGACATCACCAGCTGCCATGAGGCCACCACCGTCGAGGCGCCCCACAGCCGCTGCTGACGGAACAGGAAGGTGGCCGACAGCACGGGCCCGCCGGGCAACGTGGTGCTCAGCGAATTGGCCGCGTAGAAGGCGGCTTCCGACCGCAATTGCTTGACGTGCACGCCGGCGGATCTCAGTAGGGTGCGCTGGATTTGGGCGAAGCTGTGCATCGACGCGGCGGACGCAGCTACCGACGCGAGCAGCCACCACCAGTTGGCCTCGTACAGGCTGTCCCAGGCTTTGGCCAGCTGATCCCATCCCAGTGACACCTCGACGGCCAGCACGACCGCGACGACCCCGAGGATCGCCCAGCGCACCCACCAGTACTTGCCGCGCGGAGTTTCCTCGCGCGGCAAGTCGAGATTGCGGGCAGGTGCGTCGTGTGACACGTGATTTAGGGTAACGGTGCAGGTGGCGCGCGGGTCGTCGCGCGGCGCCGACCGTGTCGCCGTCGTAACCGGATCGTGCCGGGGCGGGCCGATCCGACACGATCCGGAGACCGAGCCGAACACGTTTGGCGACGCACCGCGATGGATAGGCTGGCGAAATGTCAGCAAACACCGACGATGCCTCGGTCGAACCCATAGTCCGCAAGACCGCAGCCTGGGCGTGGCGTTTGCTCGTCATCCTGACCGCGTTGCTCGCCTTCCTGTGGGTCGTGGAGAAGCTCGAAGTCATCGTCGTTCCGGTGCTGGTGGCGTTGCTGGTGAGCGCGTTGCTGGTACCGGTGGTGGACTCGCTGAACCGGCGGGGGCTGCCGCGGGGCCTGGCGGTGTCGCTGGTGTTGCTGGGCGGCTTCGCGATCCTGGGCGGCATCCTGACGTTCGTCATCATCCAGTTCATCGACGGCATACCGGGCCTGACCGAGCAGGTGACGCGAAGCATCGAGACCACCCGTAGATGGCTGATCGACGGGCCGGCCCATTTGCGCAGCGAGCAGATCGACAACGCGGGCAACGCCGCGATCGAGGCGCTGCACAACAATCAGGCGAAGTTGACCAGTGGCGCGCTCTCCACCGCGGCCACCGTCACCGAACTCGTCACCGCGGCTGTGCTGGTGCTGTTCACACTGATCTTCTTCCTCTACGGCGGGCGCAACATCTGGCAGTACGTCGTGCAGATCATCCCGGCCGACGCGCGTGACAGGGTGCATGAAGCCGGCACTGCCGGCTATGGATCGCTGATCGGGTACGTGCGGGCCACGTTCCTGGTGGCGCTGACCGACGCGGCCGGGGTCGGCACGGGCTTGGCGATCATGCACATCCCGCTGGCGCTGCCGCTGGCGTCGCTGGTTTTCCTGGGCGCCTTCATCCCGTTGGTCGGTGCGCTGATCTCGGGGCTGCTGGCCGTGGTGGTCGCGCTGCTCGCGAAAGGCATTGTCTACGCGCTGCTTACGCTCGGTGTGTTGATCGCGGTGAACCAACTCGAGGCTCATTTGCTACAGCCGTTGGTGATGGGCCGGGCGGTCTCGATTCACCCCCTCGGCGTCGTACTCGCCATTTCCACCGGCGGCGTGCTCGCCGGGATCGTCGGTGCCTTGCTGGCGGTCCCGACGGTCGCGTTCCTGAACAACGCGATGCAGGTTCTGCTTGCGAAGAACCCGTCCGCCGAAGCCGAGAAGCAGACCGAAGAGGCCGACGAAAACGCCGCCATCCTGCATGCGACACCGGACAAGCCCGAAGAATCGCCTGACTAAGGCGCCCTACAAACGTCCCTCGCGGCGCAGCAGGTCCGCGGCGGAAAGGCCACCGCCGGAACGGCGGCGCTGCCGCGCCGCATCGCCGTTTTCGTCCCGCGCATTCATCTTTTCGGTCGCCGCGTCCGAGTCGTCCTCCGACCGCATCGACTGGAACGCCGTGGTGGGTTCGACCCCGTCGCCCTGGCCGGCCTCAGCGTGCGCGCCCTCAGAGTGATTGGTGGGCACGGGAATTGCCCGAGTCTGACCGTCGGACGGCGGGGGTGGCGGCGCCGCGGGCCCCGGTGTCGGGGGCCGCGCGGGGGCCGGCCGGTCGCGGCCGGGGGCGTTCGGGGTGGCGGGCGCCGAGCCCGGGGATGCGCCGGGCGCTGAGAAGCGCGTCGTGTTCGCTTCGGTCGGCTGGCTGGGCCTGGTCTGAATGCGGGTCGTCGCGGCATCACCCGACGGCTCCTGGGCGGGCCTGACCTCCGGTAGGGCAGCCGGGCCCGAGCGGGCCGGCCGCGAGGATTCCAGCGCGCCGGGGTGGGTGGGATCGTGCGGCGCGCGGGGCGTCGCGGTAACCAGGCTGGCCGCCACCGGCGGTCGCGCAGGCCGCCCGCCGAGGGTCTGCCGCTTGCGCTCGTCGGGCAGGTCGATCTCGCCCAGCCCGATGCGGTTCTGCAGGCGCCGCGCCCAGCGCGGGGCCCACCAGCAGTCGTCGCCGAGTAGCTTCATCACCGAGGGCACCAGGAACATCCGGACCACGGTCGCGTCCAGCAACAGCGCCGCCATCAGACCGAACGCCAGATACTTCATCAGCACCAGGTCGGAGAACACGAACGAACCGGCGACCACGGCAAGCACCAGGGCGGCGGCCGTGATCAGCCGTCCGGTGGTCGCGGTCCCGATCCGGATGGCCTCCGCGGTCGACATGCCGCGTTCCCGCGCCTCGACCATGCGGGACACCAGGAACACCTCGTAGTCGGTGGCGAGGCCGAATCCGACGGCGACGACCAGCGCGATCACCACCACCATCAGCGGAGTCGGCGTGAAGTTCAGCACGTTCGAGAAGTGACCGTCGACGAAGATCCACGTCAGGATGCCCATCGTGGACCCGAGCGTCAGCGCGCTCATCACCGCGGCCTTGACCGGCAACACCACCGATCCGAACGCCAGGAACATCAACAGCATGGTCGCGCCCAGCAGCACCACCAGCATCAGCGGAGCCTTGTCGAACAGGCTGTGGATGCTGTCCTGCTCAAGTGCCGGCGTACCGCCTATATAGAGGTTGAGTCCCTTGGGGGGGTTCACCGCCCGCAGTTCGGCGAGTTTCTTGGCGGCATCGTTCTTGTTGACCAGGCCGTTCTGGATCACCCGCACCGAGTCGTCCTTGGGCACCGTCGTCCCGTTGGGGCCGCTGACGCAGGGGTTGCCGGCGATGGCCGGACACGGCCGCTCCTGCCAGGCCTTGTCGGTGAACCCGCCGATCGAGGAGATTCTGTTGCGGATATCTGCCACCTGCTGGTCGGTGACCTTGCTGCCGTTGCTGCTCTGGATCACCACCGTCAGCTGCTCGGTCCGGTAGCCGGGGAATTGCTTGTCGAAGTGTTCCTGCGCCAGGCGCACGGAATTATTAGGCGGCAGGTACTTCTCGCTCATACCGCCGAACGACAGGTTGCCCAGCGGGATGACCAGCAGAATCATGCCGACGGCGATCGGGATGGCGAACGCCAGCGGCCGCTTCATCACCCAGTTGACCAGCTTGCCCCAGAAGCCGGCCTCGACCTCTTCGCGGGTCTTGGTTTTCTGCAGCCGGTCGGCGAGCCAGTTCAGGTAGGCGCGCGACCACTTCCAGTTCCGCAGGAACGGCACCCGGAACGCGGTCCGCACGCCCAGCGCATCGACGTGCCGGCCGAGGATGCCCAGGCAGGCCGGCAGGAACGTGATCGACAGCAACGCCGCGAGACCCACCGCGGCGAAGATCGCGTAGGTCAGCGAATGCACGAATCCCTGCGGCAACACCAGCAGGCTGGCGCTCGACGCGATGATCAGCACCGCCGAGAAGGTCACGGTGCGACCGGCCGTCATGACTGTGCGCCGTACCGCGGCCTCGGTGTCGTAACCCTCGGCGATCTCCTCCCGGAACCGGCTCACCACGAAAAGCCCGTAGTCGATGGCGATACCCAGACCGATCAGGGAGACCACCGGCTGGGCGAAGAAATGCACCGGACCGAACACGGCGACCAACCGGAGGATCCCCAGCGAGCCCGCGATGCTCAGACCGCCCACAATGGCCGGCAGGCCGGCGGCGATGGCCCCGCCGAAGACCAGGAACAGCACCACCGCCACCAGCGGCACCGCAAGGACCTCCATGCGACGCTGGTCGGTCGCGATGGTGCCCGTCAGGGCGTTGGCGATCGGCTCCAGACCGGCGAGTTCCACCGCGCCGCCGTTGAGCTTCTGCAGATCCGGCGCGATGGCCTTGTAGTTATTGAGGATGCTGTCGTCGTCGTCGCCCTTCAGCGGGATGGAGACGAACGTGTGCTTCCTGTCGTCGCTGACCATCCCCTTGATGATCGGGTTGGTGCTGTCGGGGGCGGCCAGCCAGCCGGCCCAGCCGACGACCTGATCGGGATGGTCGGTCTTGAACTTATTGAGCTCAGCGACGACCTTGTCCCGCCACGCCGCGTCGTCGACCGTCTGCCCGTTGGGGGCTGTAAAGGTAGCCACTACGTGGCTCGTGCGGTCGCGACCGTAGGTCTTGTCGCCCAGCACGGAGGCCTTGACGGATTGACTGCCCTCGTCGTAAAAACCGCTCTGTGTGACATGCTTGCCAAGGCTGAGCCCGAATACGCCACCAAAGAGGCAAAGAGCTACCGTGACCCCGATCACGATGTACCGATAGCGGTACACAGTTCGACCCCACCAGGCGAACACGCAAGCTCCTTACTGGATCGTTAACGACCCGCGCATCGGTTTTCCAGTGTCACACACGCGCGGTCAACAGAGCGGACAG
>DASYBR010000165.1:0-7864 GCA_036500645.1 Mycobacterium sp.
CGGTGATAAGCGCCACCTTGCCGGAAAGGTCCTGCTCGGTCTGCCGCGGCCCAAGTGGCCCCGGCGCGGGTGCGATCAAGGCGAGCGCGTTCTCGATACTGCTGTTGGCTACCTCCGACATGCTGACAACGATAGCACTCAGATTTGTACAGTGACTAACTTTTGGTGACCTGCGCACACCACGAATCGTCGGGAAGCAGTGGTTCTTATGCCGCCCTCCTGAGCTTCTCCGACTCACCGAGTAGTCAGCTACCTTGAACGTTGTGCAATTTCAAACTACGTTGATTCCGTGCCCATTGCTGTTGTCACCGGAGCAAGTCGAGGGATTGGCAAAGCCATCGCTGTGCACCTTGCCCGGGCAGGGTTCGATGTCGCGCTGATCGCGAGAACGGTCCAGGAGGGCGAGGCGCGCGAGCACTCGTCGACCGTGCACAAATCGGACACCAGCCCGCTGCCCGGCTCATTGATCACGACCGCGGAGGCAATCACGCAGACCGGCGCCAAGGCACTGACGGTCAGCGCCGACCTCGTCAACAGGTCCTCGATCGCGGTCGCCGCCGACCAGATCCTCAACGAGTGGGGGCCGATCGATGTCCTGGTCAATAACGGGCGGTACATCGGTCCGGGTCACATGGACCGATTCGTCGACACACCCCTCGAACTGCTCGCCCTGCACCTCGAGGCGAACGTGATGGCGCCGCTCACGCTGACGAAGAAGTTTCTACCGGGGATGCTCGAGCGAGGATCCGGCCGGATCGTGAACATCAGTTCCGGCGCGGGAGTCCACGATCCCGCAAAACCCGCCGGCGAGGGCGGATGGGGGCTCGGCTACGGCATGAGCAAGGGGGCGTTGCATCGGATTGCCGGCATTCTCGCGCTCGAGCTCGGCGACCGCGGCATCTTCGCCTACAACGTGCAACCGGGATTCATCGTGACCGAACGGATGATCCAAGACATGGCCGCGTTCGGATTCGACGCATCCGGCGCCCCGCCCGACGTCGTCGGCGCGGTGGTGACATGGCTTGTCACCGATCCCACCGCCGCGCAGCCCAACGGACGCTCCATCGAGGCACAGGATGTCTGCCGGGAACGCGGCCTCCTTCCAGGATGGCCCGCCTGATGAGTCACGCGCCGTAGGAGTCGGCGGCTCCTCGCAACACGATGTCGGCGCGCCGACAGAGGTTCTTGCGTAACCCTGCGGCGGTCTGCGAAGACGATGACCATCGGACGAGAGCGTCGAGCGTGGCCGCGTGCATCAGTGCCGCGAGGTCGAACACATCCACGTCGGCCGGCAGGTCGCCATTGGCCTGGCCATACCGGATGAGAGCCTCGAACCCGACTCCGACCCCGGCGGGCCTGGCCACCAGTTCGGGGCTGAGCCGCGACCACTCCCCAACCGCTCGATACGCCAGCGCCTTCGGGGCGCGCGCCACCCGTCGCGCCATCGACTTCATGAGTTGATCGACCAATTCGAACATCGGAGTGCCGCGGCGAATGCCGGCCTCGGCCTCCTCGATCATCCTTCGGCTCGTTCCCCAAGCCACCTCGAGGAGAATCTCTTGTTTATTGGCGAAGTGAAAGTAGAACGTGCCCTTGCTCACCCCGGCCGCATGGGCGATCTCCGCGACCGTTGTCGCCTCGAAGGCTTCCTCGAAGCCCCGCTCGTTCCACATCTCAAGGGCGGCATGTATCAACTTGCGCCGAGTGTCCCGCGACCGGCTTTGGGCCAGCCCGGAACGACGAGGTGTGGTGCCGGTGCTCACCATGCCGGAAGGCTATCTGAGATTTCACGTGATCCAATGACGGTCACGCCGGACACGTTGTCGCGCACTAATGGTGTGCCTAGTTCGTGCCTATTGGGCAGTGATAACGTAATTCTCCGATTCGTATAACGGCCCTACCGGATCCGGTTTGTCCGGGCCCATCGACTCGCGGAGGTGGCGTGTCAGCAGCACCGGGTCGCCCGCTGCCCCTGATCACCGAAGAGAATGAGTTCTTCTGGGCTTCGGGGGCCGACGGAAGGCTACGGCTGCAGGAATGCAAGGCCTGCGAATCGCTGATCCATCCGCCGGCGCCGGTATGCCGCTATTGCCGCTCACTCGATGTGGGGGTGCGCGCGGTCTCCGGCAACGCGACGCTGGCCGGGTTCACCATCAACGAGCGGTTCAGCCTACCCGGCCTGGTGGCGCCCTACGTGATCGCGCAGGTGGCTATCGCCGAAGACCCCCGCGTGCGGTTGACCACCAACATCGTCGACGCCGATCCCGACGGGCTGGAACTCGGCCAACAGGTCGAGGTCGTCTTCGAACAGGTCGAGGACGTGTGGTTTCCACTGTTCCGACCGGTGCCGAACGCCGAGCCCGGTGAGTTGCCTGTCGACGAGATCGCACCCGAACGTTTCGCCGAACACGTCCGGCCCATGCTCACCACCGAGAAGTTCGAGGACAAGGTCGCGCTGACCGGGATCGGCATGTCGCCGATCGGGCGCCGGCTGATGCAACCGCCGCTATCACTGACCGTGCAGGCGTGCGAGGCGGCGATCGCCGACGCCGGGCTGACCTTCGCCGACATCGACGGCCTGTCCACTTACCCCGGCGCGATAAATGTCGGCGGATTCGGGGAGGGCGGCACTACCGCCCTGGAGGCGGCGCTCGGTATTCGGCCGACATGGCACAACGGCGCCATGGAGACGTTCGGTCCGGGCGGTTCGCTGATCGCCGCGATGCAGGCGGTCGCCTGCGGGCTGGCGCGTCATGTGCTGTGCTTCCGGACGCTGTGGGAAGCCACCCACGGCGAGCTGATGAAGCAGGGCAAGATCACCCCTCCGATGGGCCGGATGTCGGGCTGGCAGATGCCATTCGGCGCCACGTCGGCGGCACATACCCTGGCGATGAATGCACAGCGGCACTTCCAGCGGTACGGCACCACAAAAGAAACGCTGGGCTGGATCGCGTTGAACCAACGCGCCAACGCCGAACTCAACCCGACGGCCATCTACCGGACCCCGATGACGATGGACGACTATCTGAACGCGCGGCCCATCACCACACCGTTCGGCCTGTATGACTGCGATGTGCCGTGCGACGGCGCGATAGCCGTGATTGTCTCGGCTGTGGACGCCGCCCGCGACCTAGCGAAGCCGCCTGTCCTGGTAGAGGCGGTGGGAACGCAGATCATCGAGCGAATCGACTGGGACCAAAGCACTTTGACCCATGAGCCACAGGTGCTGGGGCAGGCCGCGCATGTGTGGACCCGAACATCGTTGCGGCCCAACGATGTCGACGTCGCCGAGCTGTACGACGGTTTCACCATGAACTGCCTGTCCTGGATCGAGGCGCTGGGATTCTGCGGGATCGGGGAGGCCAAGGAATTTCTCGACGGCGGTAAGAACATCGCGCGCGACGGCCAGCTGCCGCTCAACACACACGGCGGTCAGCTTTCGCACGGCCGCACCCACGGGATGGGCCTGGTACACGAAGCCGTCACGCAGTTGCGCGGCGAGGCCGGTGATCGCCAGGTCGCCGACGCCCGCGTCGGCGTGGTCAGCAGCGGTGGTCTTACTCCCAGCGGCGTACTGCTGTTGCGGGCCGACACGTGACCTCCGTCCGCCCCAGGCTGGTGATCGTCGACGGGGTGCCGATGTCGGCGTTGGTCGCCGAAGCCGGGGACCCGAAGGCCGTGATCGTGGCGATTCACGGGGGCGGCACCACCGCGATCTACTTCGATTGCCCCGGCCACCCGTCGTTGTCCTTCTTGCGGACCGGCGCCGCAGCCGGATTCACGGTGGTGGCGCTCGATCGCCCCGGCTACGGTAGCTCCGCACCCTACCCCGAGGCAATGGTCTCCGGTGATCAGCGCGTCAACCTGGCCTACGGGGCGGTGGACCGCATCATCGGCGAAAGGCCGTGTGGCGCAGGCATATTCGTGATGAGCCATTCGGGTGGATGCGAACTGACCATGCGGATGGCAGCCGACGAGCGCGGCGCCGATCTGCTGGGAATCGAACTGGCGGGAACCGGCCGCCACTACCACCCCGCTGCCAGGGAAATACTCAAAACGGCGACCCGGGAACGCCGTCCGTCGGGCATGCGCGACCTGCTGTGGAGCCCGGAGCACCTGTATCCGCCCGAGGTGCTCGGCGGCGCGACGGTGTCCCCGTCGGCCCCCGCCTATGAAGACCAGATGGTGTCGGACTGGGCCCGTCAGACCTTCCCGACGCTGGCCCCCGCCGTGCGGGTACCGGTGCACTTCAGCATCGCCGAGCACGAAAAGGTTTGGCAGACAGACGATGCGGCGGTACAGGAGATCAGATCGATGTTTTCCGCCGCGCCGCGCTTCACCGTGCACAGGCAACGCGGGGCGGGGCACAACATCAGCCTTGGCCACGCCGCCGCGGAGTACCACGCGGAGATTCTCTCGTTCGCCGACGACTGTCTGGCCGCGCGTCCGGCGGAGGAGGCCGGTTGATGCGCGTCGGATTCATCGGGTTGGGCAGTCAGGGCGGGCCCATGGCGCGGCGGATCGTGGAAGCCGGCTACCCGGTGACCTTGTGGGCTCGCCGCCCCACAACCGTCGAGCCATTCGCCGACACCGCGGCCAACGTCGCTGGGTCGCCCGCCGAACTCGCGCAGGCAAGTGATCTGGTCTGCCTCTGCGTCGTCGGCGATGCCGACATCGACGAAGTCGCCGGCGGCGAGCACGGGCTGCTGGCGACGATGAAGCCGGGCGGTGTCATCGTGGTGCACAGCACGGTGCACCCCAATACCTGCCGAGAGCTCGCGAAGAAGGCTGCGGCCCGGGGTGTTTCGGTCATCGACGCCCCGGTGAGCGGAGGCGGAGGGGCGGCCGCCGAGGGTCGGCTGGTGGTGATGGTCGGCGGCGATGCCGACGTCGTCGAACCCTGCCGTCCGGTGTTCGAGACCTATGGCGATCCGGTCGTTCACCTCGGCGAGCTGGGTTCGGGGCAAACGACGAAGCTGCTCAACAACCTGCTGTTCACCGCCAACCTGGCCACCGCGGCCACCGCGCTTTCGCTGGCGAAGTCCCTGGGCGTATCGCCGGAACGACTGACCGAAGTCATCTCACGCGGCAGCGCGAACAGCTTCGCGCTCAATGTCATTGGTCCCAGCGGCGGCCTGGAGGGGCTTGCCGGTCTGGCGGGCACGCTGCTGCAGAAGGACGTCCGGCTGACCGTCGATCTCGCCGATCAAGCCGGCGCAACCGGTGGAGCCGTGCTCGCGGCGGCCGACGCTGCGCTGGCACTGATGGGTCATCCGCGATGAAGGCCGCGTGAAAGTCGGGTTCATCGGCGCGGGGCGGATGGGGGCGCCAGCGCGATCGGTGACGTGGCCGAAGCCGGGGTGCGGGCCGACGTCGTGGTGGTTTGCGTGTTCACCGACGAACAGGTGCAAGGTGCGTGCCTGGGCAGCGGTTTGCTTTCCACCATGCCGTCCGGTTCGGCGCTGGTAGTGCACACCACCGCGAGCCCGCACACCATCCAGGCCGTCGCCGCGCGCGCCGATGGCATCGACGTCGTTGATGCCGCGGTCAGCGGCGGTCCCCATGACGCCGCGGCAGGCCGGCTCACGCTGTTCGTGGGCGGTGCCGACGAAGCCGTGGCACGGGTGGAGCCCGTGCTGGGCTGCTACGGGGATCCCGTCCTGCACGTCGGGCCCGCCGGCGCCGGCCAGAAGGTGAAGCTGGTCAACAACGCACTATTCGCCGGTCATATCGGGGTGCTCGCGGAGTCAATCCGGCTGGGCGAACGACTTGGTGTGCCGGAGTCGACGTTGCTGGCCGCCCTGGCGCACGGCAGCGCGACCAGCCGGGTGCTGGACCTCGTCGCCGCGGCGGGTTCGGTCTCGTCGTTCATCGAGGTGGCCGGTGAGTTCGTGAGCAAAGACGTGACGGTGGTCCGCCGTATCAGCGACGACCTCGGTAGCGATCTGGGTGCCCTCGATGACGTCATCGCGGCGATCGATGTCGCGAAGATGGTCTGAGATGGCGGCGTTTTGGTCTTTCCGCTTCGTCACGAAGGTATTACCGTTAGCGTTACAGTCAAGCACTCCGCTGTAAAGGTTTCAGCCCGCCCTCGCCGCTGAGGAGGATTCAGTGACAAAACCGAAGGTCGTCTTCGATCCCTACTCGGAAGACTTCTACAACGACCCGTTCGAGATATATCGACGGATGCGCGAGGACGCGCCGTTGTATTACGACGAGAAGGAAGACTTCTACGCGCTGACGCGCCATGAGGACGTCGCGGCCGCGTTCAAGGACTTCGACACGTATTCTTCGGCGCGCGGCTGCGACCTGGCGATGGTGCGCAAGGGTATCGCCCCCGAGCAGAAGTCGATCATCTTCATGGATCCGCCGGAGCACCGGCACATGCGAAGCCTGCTCAACAAGGCCTTCACACCACGGGCGATTCAATCGCAGCGCGAAACGATCATCGAGGTGATCGACAAGTACCTGGGCGCCGTCAACTCCGACAGCTTCGACGTCGTGCAGGACTTCTCCGGACCTTTCCCGGTGGAAGTGATTACGCGGATGGCCGGGGTGCCGGAGGAATACCGCCAGCAGGTCCGCCACTGGATCGACACCAGCCTGCACCACGAGCCGGGGCAGATCGAGGTCAGCGAGGCCGGCATGCAGGCCAACATCGACACCGCGATGTATTACTTCGGTCTGATCCAGGAGCGCCGTCAGGAACCGCAGGACGACATGATCAGCAGGCTGATCGCGGCCGAGATCCCCGGCGAGAACGGCCAGCCCCGCAGCCTGGACGACATCGAAATCACCGGCTTCGCGACCCTTTTGGGTGGTGCGGGCGCCGAGACCGTCACCAAGTTGATCGGAAACGCGGCGGTGATCTTCGCGCGCAACCCCGACCAGTGGCAGAAGCTGCAGCTAGACCGCGACAAGATCCCCGGGGCCGTCGAAGAGCTATTGCGCTACGAGGGGCCGGTCCAATACAACGTCCGCTACACCCTCAAGGAGGCACACGTCAGCGGCGGGGTGATTCCTCCCTTCAAACCGGTGTTCCTGTGCGGCGCCGCGGCCAACCGTGACAACGACGCCTTCACCGACGCCGACACGTTCGACATCGAGCGCGACCACACGGAGGCTCAGCACCTTGGCCTCGGGTACGGGATTCACAGCTGCCTCGGCGCGGCGCTGGCCCGCCTGGAGAGCAGGATCGCCCTGGAGCGGCTCGTGGACTTCATGCCCCGCTACGAGGTGGACTGGGCGGGATGCAAACGGGTAAGCATGCAAAACGTGGCGGGCTGGAAGCACGTGCCCGTCAAAGTGCTTCGATAAGGGGGCCGCGATGACGAAGAAGATCGAAGTCGACTGGGGACTCTGCGAAAGCAACGGTGTCTGCATGGGCATCAACTCGGACATCTTCGAACTCGGCGACGACGACATGCTGACCGTTCACCAGGAAGAGGTCACCCCGGAGATCGAGTCGGACGTGCGCGAGGCCGTCCGTCAATGCCCCCGGCAGGCTATCTCGATCGTGGAGTAGCCCTCCGGAGAATATCTAGAACCCGGCGAGGATGACCGCGTTGCAGTCGGCCGCCGCCTGCCGCAGCTTTGCCGCGTTTTGATAACCCTCGGACTCGTACCACGCGCGCGCCGCGTCCACCGATTCGAATTCCAGCACGACGGTCTGGTCGCCGTGCCAGGAGCCTTCGACGACTTTGGGAGCGGTGTCCACCGCGAGGACCTTCGCACCGCTCATCGCCGATCCCGCCGCCTTGGCGTAGGCCTTCATGCCTTCGGGATCTTTGATGGCCTCGGTCAGGATTACATAGCCCTTCGCCACTTGCGAATCTCCTTATTTTAGAAGCGGATTCGGTCAGGT
>DASYBR010000166.1:0-27331 GCA_036500645.1 Mycobacterium sp.
GTGCGACCGTCGTGCGCGGCATCTGGGGCTTTCACGGCGATCACCAACCCCACGGTGACAAGCTGCTGTCGCTGAGCCGTCATGTCCCGGTTGCCACCATCCTCGTGGACACGCCGGCCAACATCGCCGAGTCCTTCGACGTCGTCGACGAACTGACCCGGAACGACGGGTTGGTGACAAGCGAAATGGTGCCCGCGTTGGTGTCCGATGAACGCGACGAGGGCCAGGCCAGGCCGCCCATGGCCCGACACAACTACTAACGCGCGACCCGGAAGCCCCGCCCGGAATTCAGCCGGCGACCGAGGCGTCGTAGATCGACTGGATGGCCTTGTCCAGCGTGGCATCGAATTGCTCGTCGGACTGGTCGACCGAGAGCCCCTCGGTGAGCGCGCGGCTGAAGCTGGCGATCAAACCCGTGTTCTTCGCCAACAGCTCGTTGGCCTCTTCGCGGGAGTAGCCGCCCGAGAGGGCGACCACCCGCATCACCTTCGGGTGTTCGATCAGGGGACGGTAGTAGTTGACCTCGGTGGGCAGGCTCAGCTTGAGCATCACGCGCTGCCCGTCGGGCACGGTTTCGAGTTGTTTCGTGATTTCGTCGCGCAGGATGGCCTCGGCCTGCGCCTTGTCCGAAATCGAGATGGTGACCTCGGGCTCGATGATGGGCACCAAGCCGTGCGACAGCACCTGGTGGGCGAGCTCGAACTGCTGGGCGGTCACCGCGGCGATGCCCTCGGAGTTGGCCCCGCCGATCACCGACCGTTCCTTGGTGCCGAAAACACCCTTGCTCACGGCCCGCTGAAGCAGCCCGTCCAGCCCCGGTATGGGCTTCATCAGCTGCACGTCGTCGCCCGCCTCGGCCAGGCCCTTGTCGATTTTGAGGAAGGGCACCACACCCTTGGTTTCCCAAAGGTAGGTGGTCGACGGCTTGCCCTCGATCTCGCGGTCCATGGTTTGTTCGAAAAGGATCGCCGCCAGCACCCGGTCGCCGTTGAATACCGGGGAGGTGATGATCCGCGCGCGCATCTCGTGGATGAGGTCGAACATCTCCTCCTCGGAGGAATATGCGTTCTCCCCGATGCCATATAGACGCAGCGCCTTGGGCGTCGAGCCCCCGCTCTGGTCGAGCGCCGCAATAAACCCCTTGCCCGACGTCATCCGGTCGGCTTGCTGCTGGTTCGGCATGGAACTCCTCCACTCCCTCGTGGCACTATCGGTGACGGCGCGCCGTCAAGCTCGAATCGTGCCGATCATATTCATCCGATCAGGGCGCGAGCAGGCAGGTCGTCAGTCGGTCACCGCAAGCTCGCGTTGCCCGATTACCGCGCTTATACCCGTTGCACCGAGCCGCTCACGGAATGACTGCGCCGTATAGCCGACGGCCGTCGCGTCGGTTCTGGCACGCACCGTGGCCGACCGCGGCATGTGAAACAGCACGCCCATTTCGCCGAAGTAGTCGCCGGGTCCGGCCACCTTGACGAATTCCTCACCGCCGTCTGCCAATTCGCGCACAATGTCGAACTCACCCTCGGACACCACGTAGATCAGCTCGCCCGTCGTGCATTGCTCGAACAGCACCTCGCCGGCCCTGAGCTGCACGGTTTCCGGGGGCCGATTCGTCGTCGACGCGCGCACGGGCGCCATCTCGACGACGTGATCGGCCATCGGCAATATCCGGCTGTCGTGGGTCGCGACCACCACCACGCGATCGCCATCCGCGAGCGAGCGGATCAACCGCAGCACCTCCTCCACCTGGATGAAGTCGAGGTGCGCGGTCGGTTCGTCGGCGAGGACCAACATCGGGTCCAGGGCGATCGCGCGAGCGACCGCGACGCGTTGCTGTTGCCCGCCGCTCAGGTCGCCCGGGCGGTGTTTCATCCGATCTTCGAGGTTGACCCTGGTCAGCAGGTCCTCGGCGCGCTGACGTGCGGCCGCGCGCGAGTTACCGGCCGCACGCAACGGAACCATCACGTTTTCCAGGGCGGTGAGGCTTGGCACCAGATTGAACGCTTGGAACACGATGCCTACCTTGTCGCGCCGGTACTGCGCCAGCGCGCCGCCCTCGAGCTTGGTGACGTCGATGCCATCGAACTCGACCGCCCCGGACTTGGGCCGCAAAATGCCGCCGAGGCAGGACAACAACGTCGTCTTCCCGCAGCCGCTGGGCCCAAGGAGAATCACCAGCGACCCGGCTGCCACCTCGAGGTTCAAGCCGTTGATCGGGCGGACCGCGTAGCCACCGCTGGAGTATTCAACGACAAGGTCTTTGATACTCAGATTGCTCATCGCTCAGGGACCTCCAAATGCGAGCGCAGGATCGACGGCGACAGCACGCCTGAATCCGGCGAGGCTGGCCAGCAGACCGATCACGATCGCGGCAAGGGGTATCGCCACATAAGCACCGGCAGGAACCACGACAATCATCGGGAACACCGGCCCGAGCAAGAACGAGAACACGACGCCCAGCAGCGCCGCGAGCAGCGCGACGACGACGGCCTGCAGCGCGAGCCCTGCCAGGATCGACCGCGTCGGCACGCCGATCGCCTTGAACACCGCAAAGTCGCGCAGCCGCTCGAGCGCGGAGAGGTACACCACCGATCCGACTATCAGCACCGCCACGATCGACATCATCGCGGCCACGATCGTGATCGCGCCGACGGCGACGTGCTCGGGGCGCAGCAGGTCGTTGACACCGGCCGCCCGGTCGGCGAGCTGGTAGCCGGCCGGGACTTGCTGGGGTGCGCCCTTGATCGCGATCGACGTGACCGTTGGCTGCCCGTTGTATGACAAGCGTTGCAGGCCCTGGGTGGTCAGGAAAATGTTGGGCGTCTTGGCCAGTGCAGTGGAGTTGGGCACGATGCCGACGATCCGCAACGTGCGCGCACCGACCGTCAGCTCCTCACCGACCTGGCGGCCCAGAGTGCTGGACACCGCGACCTCGTCCGGCGTCGACGGTGGGCGACCCTGCGACATGTGCGGCATGCCCGGTCCGGATTCCGGCGCTCCGAACGCGGTGACGCTTCGCCTCGTCGTGCCCTCAACGACCGTCGTCGCCGCGCAGGCCAGTGGGGCCGCAGCGGTGACGCCGGGAGTGGCGGCGACTTCCCTCAATTCAGCTTCCGCGAATGGTGTGGCACCCAGCAGCGGCCCTGCGGCACCGGACTTGATCACAAATGCGTCGACACCCATCGAATCAACCGCGCGCTGGGCCTCGACCCGAAAGCCGTTTCCCAGTCCGATCATGATCAGGTTCATGGCAAAGACCAGTCCGGTGCTGATGATCGCTATCACCAGGCGCCGCCTTCGCCACTGCATGTCACGCAAAGCTGCGAACAGCATGGATAAGACGGTACCGACCTGCGCGCATTCCGGGGCCGGGTTTGCTTCGCGCTCTTGCCAGCAGTTCTGGCGGTCTCACTTGCGTTTCATGGCCGGGTGGTTACGAGCCAGCACCGGCAACAGCAACTCGGGCGGCGCGACCCGGAACAAAGCCGAGGCGACCCGGTTGACGCGACCCGGGACCACGACGGCCTTGCCGGCCGCCAGACCGTCGAACCCCGCCTGCGCCACCTTCTCGACGGGTATCCACATGACCCTGGGCAGGGCGGCTTCGGCCTCTTCCTTGCTGAAACCGGCGGCTTCGCCGAACCCGGTGTCCACCGGCCCCGGGCACAACGCGGTCACGCTGACTCCGGTGCCGCGCAGCTCACCGCGCAGGCTGTGGGTGTAGGACAACACGAACGCCTTGGCGGCACCGTAGGCCGCCTGGCCGGGCAGCGGGCCGAACGCGGCCACCGACGCCACATTCAGCACGGCGCCGCGATGACGGTCGACCATTCCGGGCAGCACCCTGCTGCACAAATCCACCACCGCCGCCACGTCGACCTCGACGAGCTTGATTTCATCCTCTGGAACCGATTCCGCGACAAGTCCGAGCGTCGAGAACCCCGCATTGTTGATCAGGATGTCGGGCGTGAGGCCCAGCGCCGCGACCCGGTCGAGCAAGACTGCCCGTTCTGATGCATCGGCCAGGTCCGCGGGCAGCGGGTGGGCTCGCGGACCCAATTGCGCGGCCAGTTCCTCGAGGCGCCCAACGTTGCGAGCGACCAGAACGACCTCATAGCCGCGCCGGGAAAGTATCCCGGCCAGTCGTTCGCCGATACCTGAGGAAGCCCCGGTGACGATGGCCGCGCTGCCGTCTCCCGATGGTGGAAGTGCCATGCGATGACCGACTGTTACTTCGCGAGGTCTTGCGCGAGCATGGCGAGCTTATCCATCGACTCGCGCAACATGTCGGGCGTCGTCGAACGAGCTTTCTCGATGCGGTTGGGGTCGTTCAGCGCCGTCCAATCGTAGGTGTGGGTGACGGTCGTCAGCGTGGGGTTGATCTGGCTGACCTCCCAGCGCCACAGGTGACCGGGCGGCTGCTTCTTGGGTTCCGCTGGGCACCAAGCGATTTTGCTGCACTCGACGAATTCCACGACGTGGTTCTCCCGCACCGCACCATTGGTCAGGGTCGTTTTGAATACGTCGCCGACCTGATGGACGCGCTGGCCCGGAGCCGACGAAGCGAGATTGTTGTTGCCGTCCCAGCTCGGCTGGCTGGCCGGGTCGGCGATCAATTCGAAAATCCGAGCGGCGCTGGCGGAGATGACGCGGGTCGCGCTCACAATGCGTTCCTCTTCCATATCGCTATCCAAACACGTCGGCGCCACTTCGGCCCATGTGCCGTAGCTAGCAACTGAGGTGCCGACGACGGGCCTCGTCGCCGGCACCTCAGTCATTCAGGGAGCAGGCCATCACATGTGCGGCAGCGCCTCGATCGGTCCGGACAGCGCCGACCTGACGTAGCGGGTGTCGTCGTCGGCCAGCACCTCGGCGTCGCCCCGCTCGATGCCGTCGACGATCGAGCGTGCCACCTGGCGCGGGTCGTTTTTGGGCGCGTCGAAACCGCTGGCCATTTCGGTGTCGGTGAAGCCGAGGTGCGCGCTCACGACCTGGGTGCCTTGCTTCTCGAGTTCGAGACGCAGCGAATTCGTTGCAGACCACAGGGCCGCCTTGGAGTCGCCGTATCCGCCGGAGCCGGGCATCCACGACAAGATCGAAGCGATGTCGACCAACGCCCCGCCACCGTTGTCGGCCAGGATCGGCGCGAACGCCTTGGCGACGCGAAGGGCGCCGAAGTAATTCGTCTCGAACACGGCCCGCACTTCCTCGATGTCGCTGCCGAGCAGACTCCGCGCACCAAGAATGCCGGCATTGTTGATCACGATGTCCGCATCGGATGCCGTAATCGCCAGCGCTGCAACCGATTCCGGCTTAGTGACCTCCAACTCGAGACTCACGATGCGTGGGTCTTCGCTGGGCTTGGGCGCGCGCGCCGTCGCGTACACCTTGGCCGCACCCCGCTCCAACAACTCCTCCACGATGGACTTCCCGAGCCCGCGCTGCCCGCCGGTAACCACGACCGTCGACCCCTTGATGTTGACCATGATCCGTACTCCTTGACTTAGGTGAAAAGCTTTTGCTTCTGTCAAGCTAATTGACCGCGATGACATAGTCAAGTATCTTTTGCCTATGTCATCTGCATGGGCTGCGTCACAGCGGTACGGCCTCGCACCCGCCCCGGATGGCCTGGCGTTGGTCCAGGACTTCCTCAACACGAGAGGCCTCGAGGGATACGGAGCGGACCTGTTGGCCGACACCGCGAGCGCCGGCGAGTGGGCGGCGAACGCCGTGCGGGCCTGGTCGGCGATGCGCGGCACGGATCTGCGGCCGCCGGCGCTCGACGATGCCGACCTGGCCAAGCTGCGTGCCGTGCGGGCCACTATCTCGAACCTGGTGGCCGGCGAGGCGCCGAGCGGGCGAGGTGCCGATCCCGTTTCCGCTTCCTTTGCGCTATCCGATGAGGGAGAGGTGCGGCTGGACCCCAGCGGCAGCGGTTGGCGCTGGCTTGCCGCCGCGCTCTGGGGTGAGATCCTGCTCGGCCAGCACGCCGGCACCTGGCGACGCGTCAAGCAATGCCACAACCACCGCTGCGGGTCGACGTTCTACGACCGCTCCAAAAACAACAGTGGGGTCTGGCACGACGTCAAGACGTGCGGCAACGCTGCCAATCTGCGCGCTTCCCGGGCACGCCGGCGGGCGGCGAACTCATCGGCTGCGGCAGAGTAAGCGCCGCCGTCAGCAGCGCTCGGCGCCCCTGGTCATCAGCCGCGGGCTGCTGTCGGTCGAGCGGCGCGTGGTGTTGAGCACGACATTCAGTGCGTCGCAGGCACGCGCCTTGATCGGGGTCACCACGTCGAGGTTGGTAGGAGCCTGGCGGATCCAGGACTGCAGTGTGGACACCGTTTGATCCTTTGTTTTTTCGGCCTGTGCGCCGACTCATTGAATTCCACCCTGGACGCTTTACGAGCACGCCGCGCCGCGGTAAAGGTCACGAAAAGGGCACTGTGGTGTACGACACTCCGACGCCGGGTTTTATTCCGCGTCACTGATGAGCGTTGAACGGCGCAATTAGCTGGGCAAACGCGGCCTCGCACCCGGTCCCGGAAGCCGATCCGGCGATCGCATAGGTGCCCATCTCAGGCGCCCGCGGCTTTCTCGACATCGAGGAGTTGCTCGCCGCGCCTCTCCTCGTCGTAGGCCTTGCGGCCGCCGCGTATTCCGAACAGCCGTTTCGAGATCAGCAGATAGATCACGGCGGCGACGTTGATGCCGAAGGTCACCGCGCGAGTCATGGTGATGCCCTTGGCCAGATCGTGGATCTCCAGCGGAAGGAAGATCGAAGTCGCGATCACCGCGAAATACTCGCCCCATCGTTTCAGCAACCACAGGCCGACGCCCTCGACCACCTCCAGCAGCGCGTAGCCGGCCAGCATCAGGGTCAACAGCGCCAGCGTGGATGGCCTGGCGGCCAACGCCTTTTCCAGCTCGTGCACGACCGACATCTGATCGAGCTTGAAACCAGCGGCGCGGAATATCGGCAGGTCGCGATCGAGGGTGGCCTGGATGGCACCGCGCGCACCGCGGAACTTCCACACCGCGTATGCGGCGAGCGCTATCACCACCGCCCGGAACAGGCGTTCCACCGCCAGGGCCCGGATGATGATAGCTTGACGTAAAGCCTTGCCGCGCATGATCATCGGCGCATCTTCGGCGGGGCCACGCCCGTGTGGCTCGCCGATGGTGAATTCACCGCACCGCAGGCAGCGCCACACTTCGCCCAGCCCGGTGGTGCCGCTCAGCCGGTCGGCCAGTGTCTGTTCGTCCGGCGCATAGGTGATGTGGCCTGCGAATGCACAGGTAACCAACTCCCACCGGTTGCTGCCGCGATCTTTACGCATGGCCGATCATTGAATGCGGACGGCGGCCCGCGCAAGGAGGCGCGCTCAGGCGACGTCAGAAGCGTGGCTTGGCGCGCCGCCGCTCGGCGGTAGGGCTCGCGGCGCCCAGCAGCCCGGTGAGGTCGGAGACTGGAATCTCATCCAGGTGAGCGACCGCGGCAACGATGTCGGCTCGCAGCGCCTCGTCACAGAAGGGTTCGGCAAGCCAGCTGAATTTGTCCACGACGCGTTCCCACGACATCGGCCGGGTGGGCGACCCTTCGTAGTCGGACTCCTCGCGGTCGAATTCCCGCCCGTCGTAGGTCTTTACGCGCACCCGGATCGCGGTGCGCTCGGGGTAGTCCGCGGTCAGGTCGTCGGCCGGCCTGACATCGACCCTCGCCAGCAGGTCCTGGACATCGCCGCGCGAAACCCGTTCGGTCTCCAGTTGCTCGGGACCGACTCCGCCGTCCAGCAGTGCCACCGCGGTCAGGTACTTGAGGTTGTAGTCGGCCTGCTCCTTGGTGCGCGGGTGCTCCTTATCGCCGTACGCTCCCCCGCCGGCGAAGTCATACGCACCCTGAAAGACCTCGAGGGTTACGCCCGCCACGTCGTCGCCGCGCAAATCGTTGTCGGTGCGAATTGCCAAGACCGCGTCGATGACGGCCTGGCCGTGGATCAGTGAGCAGTACTGCTTGAGGTAGGTCTCCTCGACGCAGGTGAGGCTTCGGTCGGAGGTGTGGAAATCGATTGGCTGATCGAAGAGTTGAACCAAGCCGTGTGGCCCTTCGAACAGCGACTTGGGTCCCGTGACGCCGCGTGCGGCCAGCATCGTCGTGTATATGGCGCGCATGCCGGTGATGGCGGGCGAAATGCCCTTCCAGTTCGACACCGGTTCGGCGTGCACCGCCGCGAGCGACACGTTGTCGGCCGCCGCGGCGGTAATCGCGTCGGCGGTCTGTTCGGCGCTCAGTCCGAGCAGCTTCGCCGAACCCGCTGCCACCGACATCGCCAACTGCAACGCATGATTGAGTCCGCGCGCCATCACGGGAACCGTTGCGCTGAACCGGCATTGAACCTCGTAGGACACCGCCAGGGCCAGCAGGAATTCGGCTCCGCTGGCGCCGGTGTGCTCCGCCACCGCCAGGATGGCCCCGAAGTTGTCCGCGGGATGGCACAACCCGCCCACCGTCAAATAGGTGTCGAGCAGATCGGGATAACGCACCAGCACCGTGTTGAAAAACGCGGCCTGGTCCACCGACGCACGGCCGCCGCCGACAAGGGTCGCCGTGGGGACGCCGCTGAATTGGTCCGCCTGCTCGCGGATCGTCACGACGAGCTCGCCGTTCAGCGACCCGACGGCGCACGCGATGCTGTCCAGCACATTGCGTTTCAGCAATACCCTCGGCCGCCCACTCAGGTCCGACTGTTCGGCACCGACGACAAATTCGGCTAGATCGTCCACAACGTACTTGTCTGCCATGACTTTTCGCCCTCCGCGCGTCGTACCCACCACACAACCGTGCCAACGGGCCGCCGTCCAGGACCAAACGCTTACCAGTGCTCGAAAATGGTTCCTACCGCAGGCCAAAACCGGCAGCGAGGGCACCGCGATGCGGGTCATCCGACGGAGTCCACCACCGCCCGGCGGGCGGGGTCAGCCAATCGCGACCGCGCGCGGCGGCCAGCAGTGTATCCACGACACCACGAACAGCGACCCGGTCATCGTCGTCGCGATGCAACAACGACCATGTCCACAGCGGTACCGGCTCGGCGACGGGACGCTGGCCCAAACTGGGTGGCAGCACCGCGGTGTGGCGCTTCGGTGAAGCCAGCACGGCCGTTCCGATCTTGCGCACGTGCGCGTAGAACGCGTCGCCTGTGATCCCACCGTCGTCGATGTTGACCACGGCGGCGCCGGTGTGGGCGGCGAATTCCTCGGCGAATCGGTTCCACGACGACCACGCGGATTCATCCGCATCAAGCAGAACCGTAAGATGTTGTGCAGCAATGGGTTCGGATGAGTTCACTGCGGGAATGACCGCGCTCAAGGGTTCGACGCGCAGCAGATGCGCCGTCAGGCCGCGCTGTTTGACCTGCTCGGCGGTGATCCAGGCCAGCGCGAGGTCCAGGGTTCCCTCGGCCACCCGGTCCGCCTGCACGTGTGACGGCAACACCCATTCGTCGAGGCGCAACGCCGCCGCGGGCCCGACCACGGCGCCGATGTCATCGGGCAACCAACTGACGTAACCCAGCCGCACCGGGGCACTGTGAGCGGCCGCCCGCTGCAGCCGGTGTTTCGCGTCGTCGGCCAGGGACAAGATGCTGCGCGCATCGGGAAGTAATGTGCGTCCGGCTTCGCTCAACTTGACGCTGCGGCGGTCCCGCACGAACAACTCGACGCCCACTTCGCGTTCCAGCGCAATGATCTGTTGCGACAGGGCGGGCCCGGAGATATGCACGCGTTGCGCGGCGCGGCCGAAGTGCAACTCCTCTGCGACGGCCACGAAGTAGCGCAACTGCCGCAGCTCCATACGCCGAGCTTAAGTGGCTCCACCTGCGGTAGGAAGTGTGACTTATAAGTGGTCAGACGTTGGTCGTGGACGAACGGACTCCATGAGGATTGGCTGGTCAAATCAAGGCGATCGTATGAGGAGAGACCCGATGCGACTTCCGCTGCTGCCGCCAGCCAGTTTGACCACCGCGCAGAAGGCGTTGTACGCCGACATGCGCGCCGTAATCGACACCGAATTCGGCGAACTCGTCGCATACCGCACCGACGGCGCCCTGATCGGACCGTTCAACGGTTGGCTGCATTTTCCCCAATTCGGCTCGCCGGCTTGGGCGTTCAACAGATCGCTGTGGGACGTGCCCTGTTGCCCGGCGCCATTCATCAACTGGTCATCCTGGTCACCGCCGCGAAGTTCGGGGCACGCTACGCGATCTACGGCCACGAGTATTTCGCCCGTCGCGCCGGTCTGTCTGAAGACAAAATCGCCACCATCACCGCCGGCGAACGTCCCGCCCACCTGACCGACGACGAACGCGCCGCCTACGACATGGCAGCGGCACTCAACCGCGGCGGCATCCTTCCCGAGACCACCTATCAAGCCGTCGTGCAACGGTTCGGCGAGCAAGGTGCTGCCGAGGTCGTCTTTCTAGTGGGCTGCTTCTCCATGGTTGCCGTGACACTTAATGCATTCGATGCCGGCGATTAGACGGCGCGCCCGGCCGCACTCGGTTGCGGCTGAGATTCGCTGATTGCGGTCGTCTGGTCGATGAGGTGTTTCCCGATCAGCCGGATCTGGCGTGCGCTCAGCGGGCACAGCGGGTGCACGGCCAACATCAAGGCCACGCGTCGCCGGTCATCGAAAACCGGTGCGGCGACGGTCACCACGGGTTGTTTCCGCCGACCGGGGTTGTCATCGGAGAGAAAGCCGATGGTGGTGAACTCAACGAGCAATTGATCCATGATGTGACGCACCGGTGTCGGCATCTCGTTGCTGTCCAACGTGCCGACCACCTGGACCGCTTGGGCCAGCGCGGGCGTCGTCCAGTCGACGTCGAATCCGCGTTGGCGCGTGTGCTCCAGCACGTGTTGGAGACGCTTCGTGCGGTCGGCGTTGTTGCCCGCACCGCGACCGATCCACGCGCGTTGCTCCTCGTCTTCGTCCCACGCCGCGAGGGCGACGCCGAAGGGCGGCGCATAGGGGATGCGATCACCCGGTATTCCCGACGGTTGGGTGGCCGTTTCACCTTCAAAGGCGGTGACTACCAACGAATCACCGAATCGCTCGACCACAGAGCAGGCGTAGCCGACCTCACCGGACAGTCGCGACGCCGCCGAACGAGCCGCATGTGCCAGCGGCCGGTTGGTGTCCGTCCGCGCGGCCACCACCGCCAGCGCGGGCCCGAGCGTGAACGTCTTCGCCACCGGATCGCGGCTGGCCCAGCCACGGTCACACAACGTCTTGAGGATCGCGTGTGCGGTTGCCTGCGTCAGATCGAGTTCCCGCACGACATCGGAGAACCGTAGTCGCGCATTTCCGGACCGTGCCAGTAGCTCGACAACATCGAGCACCCGGGCGGTCGGCGCCGACGTCGATCCGCGAATACCTTGACTCCTTTACGCGAGGATTTTTACAGTAATACGAGCATTCGAGATTTTATATCGATTATTCGAGAAAATGTAATGAGGTTGACGCCTTGCGCGCTGTCGTGTTGAGGGACGGCCAGTTGCAGGTCCGCGAGACGGCGGACCCCGAACCCGGAATTGGTGAGTTGTTACTGCGCACGCTGAGCACGGCGATCTGCGCGTCGGATGTGCACTTCATGGATCACCCGGAGCTCGCCATCGACGATCCCACGGGTCGTTCGCTGTACGACAAAGAGCGCGACATCGTGCTCGGGCACGAATTCGTCGGCGAGGTCCATCCGAATGGAGACATCTGATGACAGACCGGCAGGACATCTCCGATGTGCTGGTGCGCTATGCCACCGGGATCGACCGGCGGGACTGGCCGCTGTTCCGGACCGTCTTCACCGATGACTGCGCACTCGACTACGGCGAGATCGGTACCTGGAACGGCGTCGACGCCGTCACCGAGTTCATGCAGCAGGCGCACGCGATGGCGGGACACACGCTGCACCGCTTGACCAACCAGGCGATCGCGGTCGACGGTGACAAAGCCACGGCACGCACCTACATCGACGGCCTGATCATGTTCAAAGACAACGACTCCGGCGTCAACACGGTTGGCTTCTACGACGACGACCTGGTGCGAACCGGCGATGGGTGGCGCATCGCGCGCCGTCGTTACACGCAGGTGCGCCTGGTCACGGTGGGGAGCGGCTAGGTGACATTCGCAACGAAGTACGGACCGTGGGCGCTCGTCGCCGGCGCCTCGGACGGGGTGGGGGCCGCGTTCGCCAAAGGAATCGCCGAGCGCGGCGTCAATGTCGTGCTGCTGGCCCGCCGGCAGGCCGTTCTCGACCAGGTTGCGGCCGAGATCGAGGAGCAGACGTCGGTGTCGACCCGCACTATCGCTGCCGATCTCTCAGAACCCGTTGCGGCGTCGGCGATTTCGGCCGCCACCGGCGACCTTCAGATCGGGATGCTCGTGTACTGCGCGGGCGCCGACCCGAATTTCAAGTCGTTCCTTTCCAATCCGATTGAAGCCGCCGAAGCGATGGTGCAACGCAATTGCATGGTGCCCATGCAGTTGTGCCACCACTTCGCCCCCGCGATGGTCAAGCGGGGCAGCGGGGGAATCGTCCTCTTCGGGTCGGGCGCTGGTCTGGTCGGCGGCCCCAACATGGTGGCCTACGGCGCCTCCAAGGCGTTCGACATGGTCTTCGCCGAGGCACTGTGGGCCGAACTGCACGACAAGGGCGTCGACGTACTGGGCCTTATCCTGGGCAAGACCAACACGCCGGCACTGCGTGAACTCGAATACAGCCGCGGACAGATCGGCACACTCGACGAGGTGCCGGCGGGAGCGGACGCTGTCGAGGATGTCATCGCCGAGGCATTCGAAAATTTGGAGAACGGCCCGACGTTGATGGTCGGCGACACGATGCGCGCGGCCGCGCAGTTTCTCGCGTCGCTGAGCCGCAATCAGGCCGTCGAGATCTTCACCCAGGCCGCTGCCGCGGCCATGGGACCGGACGACTGACCGGGAACCCGCGCCCTGTGTCGCGCGTCGTACTGCGTAGTGCCGTTTCGCGGGAAAGGTTTGCCAAAATTTGGAATCAGGACAGGCTAACTTTTTGATCCGTGCCCACCTGGCCAGCAAATATAGCTTTGCGAATACGTCGGCTTCGCTGAACCGGCACGTTGCTGGGACGGGGCTACGCGGGTAACTTAGGGAGGCAGTTCGCTACGGCAAGCCGGCCGGTATGGCCACCTGTCGCCACCCTCGATGAGCCGAAGGATGACGATGCTCGCCACAGAGAGGCCGACCGCGACAGTTGCGACGGGGGCACGGTCGCGGCGCCACACCTTGATCCGTTCGGGTCTGATCACCACGACCTTCCTCGTCCCGGCCGTCGTCATACGTGTACTCGGCCTGCATCCCGACCCGCTGGTCGCCCTGCTCATCTTCGGGGCCGCGGTGGTGTCCGCCAGTTTCTTGCTCGCGTGGGCCGCAGAGGCCGCGCAGATCGACGTCGCCGGCGGGCTGGCGACGGCGGTGCTCGCGTTGATCGCGGTGCTGCCCGAATACGCCGTCGACCTCTATTACGCGTACGTGTCCGGCCACAATGCGGATTACACCCAGTACGCCGCGGCCAACATGACCGGGTCCAACAGGCTGCTGATGGGCCTGGGCTGGCCGGTCGTGGTGTTGGTCAGCATCGTGGTGGCCCGCAGGAGCGGGTCTCAGAAGACGACCGGTCTGGCGCTGGAACCGGGCAATCGCCTCGAACTCGGCTTCCTATTGATTGCCGGGGTGCTCGCATTCGCGATACCGGTGAGCGGCGAAATCCATCTCGGGTTGGGGCTGGCGTTGCTGGCCTGGTTCGGGTTCTACCTATACAAGCTCAGCCACGGGGACGTGGAGGAGCCCGACCTCATCGGCACCGCGGCCGCCATCGGGGAGCTACCCGACCGCAGTCGGCGCATCGCCGTCGTCGGCCTTTTCCTCGCCTCCGGTGCGGTGATCCTGCTCTGCGCCAAGCCGTTCGCCGACAACCTGGTCGGCGCGGGCACCGAACTGGGCATCGACCGGTTCCTGTTGGTTCAGTGGCTCGCCCCGCTGGCCTCCGAAGCCCCCGAGTTCATCGTCGCGACCATCTTCGCCAGCCGGGGTAAGGGCACGGCCGCGATCGCGACGCTGATCTCCTCCAAGGTCAACCAGTGGACGCTACTGATCGGGTCGCTGCCGATCGCCCACCTGATCGGCGGCGGCGGATTCTCCTTGGTGCTCGACAGCCGTCAGGTCGAGGAAGTGCTGCTCACGGCAACCCAAACCATGATGGGAGTGGCGCTGATCCTGGGGCTGCGGTTCCGCCGGTCCACGGCGTTCGCGCTGCTGGCGCTGTTCATCGTGCAGTTCCCGCTCGTCTCCACGCACGGACGATTACTGCTGTGCGGTGTCTACGCCGCGGTGGCCATCGCCGGGCTCATCATCAACCGCCGTGACGTGGTCGCCACCGTTCGGGCGCCATTCGTCGGGACGGCGATTCGCCACAGCGGTCACCCGCACCACGAGGCGGAGCATCCCGCGTAGCACGCGCCGGGCCAGCTTGGGCGCAGGAAATGGAATAGCCCGCCGCCGCACCTGAAATGAGGCTGCGTATACGGTCCACTTATGAATCGAGTGTCGGTGATCACGGGCGGTGCGGGCGGTATGGGTCTGGCCACGGCCAAAATCGTCGGCCGCGACCACACGCTGGTCCTCTGCGACGTCAGGCAGGATCGGCTCGACACCGCGGCTGAGACCCTGAAAGGCCTCGGGGTGACCGCGACGGCCGTCAACTGTGATGTCACCGACCGGAGTGCCGTCGACGACCTGCTTGATGCCGCAACAGGTCTCGGCACACTCTCCTCGGTGATCCACACCGCTGGGGTGAGCCCCAGCATGGGTCCCGCCGACTACGTGATACGGACGAACGCCATCGGCACGGTAAACGTCAACGAGGCGTTCCATGCGAAGGCCGGCGACGGCTCGGTGATCGTCAACGTCGCATCGATGGCGGCCCACATGTTGCCCGCGGAAATGATTCCGACAGAACAATTCCCGTTGGCCATCCAGGACGGCGACGCCTTCATGGACACGATGCTCAAGGCCTGCGAGATCGTCCCCGAAGGCGCGCAATCCGGTATCGCCTACGCACTCAGCAAGAGCTTCGTGAAGTGGTACAGCCAGTCCCAGGCGGAGAGGTTCAACGCAAGCGGCCTGCGCATCGTCTCGGTCTCACCCGGGTCCATCGACACCGAGATGGGCAGGCTCGAGGAGCAAGCCGGCGCCGGTGCGATGGTTGCGGACGCCGCGGTCCCGCGCTGGGGCAAGGCGGAGGAGATGGCCGAACTGCTCGCCTTCTGCGCCAGTGACAAGGCCGGTTACCTCACCGGCACCGACATCCTCAACGACGGCGGGGTGATCGCCTCGATGACCGAGCGGGCCCGGGTGGCCGCCGCCAACGGTTGACGACCGCCGGCCTCACACCAGGTAATACAGATCGGTGTGCGGGGCGAGTTCGGGCGCAGATGTGAACGGCTGCTTCAGTTTCAACTCGGCCAGCTGGTTGTGCGCGTACCGCACCGCCTTCAGCGTCGCCGAGTATTCCTCGTCTTCTTCGGGGAAGACATGCTGAGCGCTGAACCATTCCTTCAATCCGACGTTGTGCAGAATAGCGAGCGTATCGGCGCGCACCCCGGCGAGAAGGATAGTGACGCCCCTGTCGGTCTCGGCGCGGAGGAAGTGCTCGATCCGCTCGATGCAGACGACGTCCGGATGCCGCACGCGTTTGAGCCGCAGCACGACGAACTTGAGGTCATCATCGGAGATCCGTCGGCTGATCTCCGCGAGGTAGCGGTCCAATTCCGGTGCGGCCCCGAAGAACAACTCGCCTTCCAGGTCGTAGATGACGATCGACGAATCCGGTGGGTCACCCGGAATACGTTCGCGGACAACGCGTTCGGGCGTGACGATGAGCTCCTTGGCTTTCAGTTTGGCCGCGCGCGGCACGAATAACAGGATCGACAGAATCACACCGAGCAGGACTGACTTGTCGAGATCGATTGCCACCCCGGTGAATGCCGTGATGACCACCAAGCCCGCGTCGTAGCGGGACGCCTTGAGTGTGTAGATCAGACGGTTGAAGTCGACGAGGCGCGCGGCGGTGACGAGCAGCAGCCCGGCCAGCGCGGGCTGCGGCACATACCGCAGCAACGGAGCGAACAGCAATAGCGCCGTGGCAACGGTCGCGGCCGAGACGATCCCGGAGAATCGCGTCTTGCCGCCGGCCTGGAAGTTGATCGCCGACCGGGAGAGCGACCCCGAACCCGGCAGGCTCTGAAAGAGGCCTCCGGCGAGATTGGCAAGTCCTTCCGCCATGATCTGCCGGTTGTAGTCGATCTTCTGCTGAGTTTGGTAGGCAATGGCTTTGGCGATGGACAGCGCTTCGATGATGCCGACGAAAGCGATGGCCAGCGCACCCGTCGATAACTCCGGCAGCCAACCGGTGTCGATTTCAGGAACATGCGGGGTGGGCAGGCTCCGCGGAATCTTGGCGGCCACCGAGACGGCCGTATGACCGTTTGTTCCCGGGACCGACCAGCCCGCCAGATAGGCGATCAGGCTGGTGATGATCAGCACGGCGAGCATGTCGATCTGCGGCCACCGGTAGCGCTGCACCAGCTTGCGCAGGACGACCGCGAGGATGACCGCCGAAACGCTCAATATCAGTGCGCGGTAGTTGATGCGGTCACCGTGAGTCAGGGTGAGCCACACCCGGTGCAGCACCTGCATGTGGCCGTTGCCTTTGTCTTTGACACCCAACGCGTTGCCCAGCTGTCCGATAGCGAGCAGGAGCGACGCCGCCGCCATGAAGCCGATGATCACCGATTCCGAGATGTAGCGAGTCAGGTTGCCGAGCTTGAACAAGCTGATGATGATTTGAAACACGCCAACCAGGACCGCCAACAGGAACAGCCCTTCGAAGAGTTCGGTGGTGTTCTCCGAATCGAGGAAGGCGAGGGCGGTGAAAACCAGCAGCGATATGGCGCTTGTCGGTCCGTTGATCAAGTGCGACGAGGAGCCGAAGATGGACGCGACGATCGTCACGACGATCGCCGAGTACACACCGAATCTCGGATCCACCCCGGCGATCAACGCGTAGGCCATCGCCTGCGGGAACGAGATGGCGGCGACGGTGAGGCCGGCGATGACATCGCGCCGGCCCTTCACCGCGTCGTAGTTCAGAGCGTCGTAGTTCAGAGCAAAGCCCACCTTGCGCGTCTTTTCGCTATGTCCCCGCCACCGCACCGGGCGGCGGCGCCGAAATGCTGTCGAAGATTCCGTTTGTGCCGAAGAACTGCTCGCGCGCGTCGCTCCAATCCTTGGCGATGGCGCTGATTGGAAAGAGTGCAAGCGGGGGAAGCCGGTCGGCGTGCTTGGCGAGGATCTCCGGCTTGAAGGGCCGGTAGCCGTACTGCGCGGCCTGCTCTTGCGCGGCGTCGCAGAACAAATAGTTGAGATAGGCCTTCGCGTAGGTCACCGACTTGGGATCGGCGACATTTGCGTCGACCCAGGCCACCGCGGGCTCGGCAAGAATGCTGACCGGCGGGTAGACGATCTGAAGTTCGTCTTTGTTGGCGTTGACCTCACGGAGCGCCTCGTTCTCCCACGTCAGCTGTACATCGCCGATCTTCGACAGCGTGAAGCTGTCGCCGGCGCCGCGAGCGCCGGCGTCCGAGATCGCCACGTGTTGCAGTAACGACTTCAGGTAGCCGGCGGCCTGGGCCTGGCTGCCGCCTCGCGTGGTGACCGAACCCCACGCCGCCAGGACGCTCAACTGACCGTTGCCGGAGGTGCGCGGATTCGGTGTCACCACGGACACGTCACGGTTGATCAGGTCGGACCAGTCGTGGAGCGCTTTCGGATTGCCCTTGCGGACGACGAAGACGATGGTCGACGTGTACGGCACCGAATTGTTCGGCAGACGCTTGCGCCAGTCGGAGGCGACCAGACCCCGCTTGCTCAGGGTGTCGATGTCGCTGATCAGTGCCAGCGACACCACGTTGGCTTTTTGGCTGCCGTCGAGGACGCTCTTGAGCTGGCGCCCCGAGCCACCGTGAGACTCTTTGATGTCCAGCGTGATTCCGGTGTTCGTGCGATATACCGGGATGAAGGTCTTGTCGATGGCCGCGTACAACTCGCGCGTCGGATCGTACGAGACGTTGAGGATTTGGTTCGCCTTGTCGGCGGGGGCGTTTTTGACCACGATCGCGGTCGCGGCAACTACGAGGGCGACGACGCCGATAACGTTGAGCCAGCTAATCCGTAGCCGCGGATGAAGACGCCTGAACAGCGGACGCACCTCTACCATCCGAGCGTCCTCTCACGGCCATACTCCAGACCAGTTCTCCTGGTCCCAACATTTTTGCCTATGTTAACGATCGGTCCACTTGGCGGCAGCCCTGAGAATCACCCTGAAGATAATTGCGCACGCCCGAGCCGAAGCGTTCGAAAGCCCTTCGGTCGCGCGAACAAGCGCATATGCTGGTCAAATGCCGCAACTCGTGTTGCGTGACCGCCTAATCGAGCTCGAAGTCCCGAGCGAGGACGTGGCACGCGGCCGAGCGTTGCGAAGGACCGTGCCGCGGAGTTCGCTCTCGCAACTGAACCCGTCCGCGCGATCGGCCACCGAAATCCTTGTCGCCCAGAACGCCGATCGGCTTGGCGACCTCGTCCCGCTGCGCTTCGCCCGCATGCTCGCCGATCCCTTTTCGTTCTACCGGGGATCCGCGGCCGTGATGGCCGCCGACCTCGCCGCCAGCCCCACGAGCGGAATCGAAATCATGTGCTGCGGTGACGCGCACATCTCGAATTTCGGCTTGTACGCCGCGCCGCACCGCTCGATCCTGTTCGACCTGAACGACTTTGACGAGGCCGCCGTCGCGCCCGCGGAGTGGGACGTCAAACGCCTGGTCACCAGCGCGATCATCGGGGGCCGGCACGCTGGCTACCGGGCCAAGGCCATCCGCCGCTGCGTCGAGCAGGCGTTGGAGGGTTATCAGAGGAGCCTGGCGGCGATGCTCGAGGAGATGGACGTTCTGGATCGCTACTACCTGCGGGTGGAGCCCGAACACTACACGGGGGAGATATCCAAGGGCCTGCAGGCGGTGATCGATAAGACGATATCTGAGGCGCGCACCCGGACGTCCGCGCGAGTCTTCAAGCAGATCACCGAGATTGGCCCCGACGGGACACCCCGGCTGCGCGAAGCGCCGCCGATTCTGCAGCACGTTGACGAAGATGTCGAAGCTCCACTGCTGGAGTCGATCGAGGAGTACCTGGCCGCCGTCCCCGCCGACGTCGCGCTCCTGCTGTCGCACTTCCGCGTGACCGACCTCGCGCTGCGGGTGGTCGGCGTCGGCAGCGTCGGAACCCGCTGTTACCTGGTCATCTTGGTCGGTCCCAATGACACACCGCTGATCCTGCAGATCAAACAGGCCACTCGATCGGTACTCGAGGAATACGGTGGCTGGCCTCAGCCGAACACACTGACTGCGGCCGTCGAGGCCAAGGGTCAGGGGGTGCGCGTCATCGATGGTCAGCAGATCCTACAAGCCATGTCCGACGTGTTTCTCGGTGTGACACGCAAGGACGGCCGCGACTACTACGTCCGTCAGTTCCACGACATGAAGGGCACCATCGATGTCGAGGGCATGTCGGCGGCCACGTTCACCGAATACGCCGTCGCCTGCGCGGTGCTGCTGGCGCGGGCACATTCACAGAGCGCGAACGCCTCGATCCTGCGCGGATATGTCGGCACCAATGACAGCGTGCACTGTGCGGTCGCGCAATGGTCGTACGCATACGCCGACAAATCACTCGACGACTTTCATCAGCTGCGCGCGGCCGCGGCGGCGGGCGACATCGAGGTAGCCGCTGACCCGGCCCGCTGAGCGTTGGGCCTACGCCGCCCTAGCCACCGGTGAGTTGATCCGCGGGGTAATCGATTTCGGCGCTCTTAGACCTTCGACCGCGCGCCGGCGTTCGGTGCAGCCAATCCCGCGGCCGTAGCCGCCAAGTTCGGCGCGCGTATTCCAGCTCCGTGTAGGGCCACTGGGTGACGATGCGCCCGGAGGGCGAACGGAAGTAACTGTCACATTGGGTCCAGATGGTGCGCTCGAGGTCCGCGGAAAGCTCATCGTTGTAGCGCTTTTCGGCCTCCGGGCGCACATCGAGATACCCGCCGCGGCGCGCCACCTTACCGACCGCGCTCGCCACCAGTCGCGCGCCGGCCTCCAGGATGTACACGATCGAGTTGCCGCCTTGGTTGGTGTTGGGGCCGTAGAGCATGAAGAAGTTCGGAAACCCGCCGACCGCCACGCCCAGATAAGCGCTGGGGTCGTCACCCCAGCGCTCGTGTAGACGCTGTCCCCCTTGCCCGATCACCTCGATCCCCGAAAGGTAGCGCGAGGTCTCGAACCCGGTGGCCAGCACGATCACATCGACGTCGACGACCGCACCCGAGGCGGTGATCACCGACGTCTCGGTGATGCGCTCGATGGGATCGGTGACGAGCGCGACGCGCTCCTGCTGCAGGGCCCGGTAGTAATCGTCGCCGAGCAGCACCCGCTTGCAGCGGAACGGATAGTCCGGCGACAGCGCGCCACGCAACCGATCGTCGGCCACGGTGCGCTGCAGGAACGATGTCGCGAACTGACTTCGGGCGGTGACGATCGGATCGTCGGCGAACGTCGCGGTGTTGTCGTGCTGGAATTTCCAGATCCGCCAGCGGGTCCGGCGTACCGCCAGGGGGTTGCGCCGAAATTGCGCCAATTCACTTGTGCTGTAAGGCCGATCTTCCTTGGGGACCATCCATGGCGGCGTCCGCTGGAAAACCGTCAGGTGACCGGCGACCTTCGCCAATTCGGGAACGACCTGAACTCCGCTGGCGCCGGTGCCGATCACCGCCACCCTCTTGCCCGCCAGCTCGATGTCGTGATCCCACTGCGCGGTGTGCATGACGGAGCCACCGAATTCGCTCAGCCCCGCGATATCGGGATGCTTCATCGAGCCGAAGAGGCCCGCGGCGCACACCACCACGTCCACGCTCAGCGTCTCCGGCTTCCCGGCACGCTCCAGCTGACAATCCCAGCCCCAGGTGTCCGCATTCCAGGAAACAGTGCACACCCTGGTGCCCAGCATGAGATGACGGCGCAGATCGAAGTCGTCGGCCACCGATTCCAGGTAGGCCAGAATCTCGGGTTGTCGGGCGTAGGTGCGACTCCAGGATTTGTTGGGCGCGAAGGAAAACGAGTACAGGTGACTCTGGATGTCGCAGGCGGCACCGGGGTAGGTGTTGCGGCGCCAGGTGCCCCCGACCCCGTCGTCGGCCTCGATGATCACCAGGTCGTCGATGCCGGCCCGGCGCAGCGCCACCGCCGCGCCCAGCCCGCCGAAGCCCGCACCGATGATCGCGACCTTGGGTGAGCGTCGACGCCGGGCGGCTGCCCTTGCCCGGCCGAGGACGTACTTCACGGCCCGGCCTCGGCGCCGCGGATGTCGAGCCCCGCCAAGTCGCCGTCGGCCCGCCACCGCGTCAAGATGTCGGCGTATTCGGTCGGCCCTCCGAAGAAGAAGCTTCCCTGCCGGGTCTTGGCGTCCGCCTTGCCCTCCCGGTTGTAATAGCCGGGGGTGCAGGTCTTGGCGCGCTCGGCCGTCGCGGATGAACGGGCCACCACGGTGTCGACCCAGGCGGCTTCGGCGGCGGCTGACGCCTCGACTTCGGTGACGCCGCGTTCGAGAGCCCACGCGATGATCCACGCGGCATGGGTCGCCTGCACATCAAGCAAGTATGGAAAGTTCACCGTCAAGCCGGCTTGGGAGATGCTCTCGATGAAGCAGTTCGGAAAGCCGTTGGCGCACAAGCCCTGGAACGTGCGCACTCCGTCGCGCCACCGCTCGGTCAGCGTCAGGCCGTGCCGGCCGATCAACTCGAAGCCGGCGCGGCGGCAGTAATCGGTGCCCACCTCGAAACCCGTTGCGAAGATAAGGCAGTCGAGCTCGTAGGTCACCCCGTTGACGACGACGCCCGACTCGGTGATGCGCTCGACACCGCGCCCCCGGGTGTCGACCAAGGTGACGTTGTCGCGGTTGAACGTCTGCAGGTACTCGTCGTGAAAACAGGGCCGCTTGCAGAAGTAGCCGTACCAGGGCTTGAGCGCCTCGGCGGTGACGCGGTCGGACACGATCTCGTCGACTCGGGCCCGGATCTCCTCCATCTTGGCGAAGTCCGCCAGCTCGATGTCACGGGACCGCTGCGCAGGATCGACCGACCCGTCGTCGTGCCGCATGACCGGAAGCTTGCGGGTAATACTCGTCCAGGCATCGGCGACAAGATCTTCGGCAGCCTGGCCGCCCGCCGTGAGTATCTGAAAGTTCTGGATGCGTTCGCGTTGCCAGCCTGGCTGTAATGTGTTGGTCCACTGCACATCCGTTGCCTGGTTGGCGCGCACGTCCACCGACGACGGTGTGCGCTGAAAGACGAACAGGCGCTGCGCCGCCGCGCCCAGATGCGGCACGCACTGGATCGCCGTCGCCCCGGTTCCGATGATGCCGACGCGCAAACCGGCCAGGTTCTCCAGCTTCTCGCCGGTGTAGCCGTAGTCCCACCGGCTGGTATGGAAGGTGTGACCCCGGAAGTTTCCCAGTCCGGGGATCCCGGGCAACTTCGGTTTGGCTTGATACCCATTGGCCATGGAGATGAACTTCGCCCGCATCTCGTCGCCCCGGTCGGTGCGGATGATCCATCGGGATTCTGCAGCGTCCCAACGAATCTCGTGTACGTCGGTTTGCAGACATGCGTCCCGGTAGAGGTCGTAGTGTTCGGCGATGCGCCGGCAGTGTGCAAAGATCTCGGCGCCTTTGGCGTATTTCTCCGCGGGTATGTAGCCGAGTTCCTCTAGCAGCGGTATGTAGACATAGGACTCGACATCACAGGCGATTCCGGGATACCGATTCCAGTACCAGGTGCCACCCACGTCGGCGGCTTTGTCGATCAGCCGCACACTTTCCACGCCGAACTCGCGCAGCCGCGCCCCGGTCAGCAGCCCGCCGAAGCCGGCGCCGACGATCGCGACGTCGACCTCGTCGGTGAGCGGCTCGCGGACGAACGTCCCATCCACCCAAGGGTCTTCGGCGAACCGGGCGAAGTCGCCCGCGATCTCGACATACTGGTCGATCCCGTCAGGCCGGATTCTGCGCGCCCGCTCTTGAGCGTACTTGTCCCGCAGCGCATCAACGTCGAACGCACACCCAACAGTCTCGGTCAAGGTCTCGACTCCGCTCTCCGTGAGCGACTCTATAATTGATCGCTTGATCGTATCAAGGGATTAGCGCATGCCCGAGCCCGAAGATGTCTATGCATTGCCGAACAGGGTGCCCCTGACCAGCACCTTGGCCGAACTCAGCGCGGCGTGGTACTCGTCGGGAGGCAGTGTGGCGGCCAACTCGGTGAGGCCGTAGACGAGCGCATAGATCGCCTCGACGGCCGCCCGGGGATCGGGGTGGTCGCCGAGCTCACCACGCCGATGCGCGTCCTCGACGACGGCCTCGATGATTTCGTGGAACGCTTCGAACCCGGTGTTCGTCGGCTGCCGGCCCGCTTTTCGGCCGTCGGCGCCGGTGACGTTCTCCGCCCGGATCGCAAACTCGAACGCAGCCAGGTCCGGGTATTCCCGCATCAATTTCCCGCATTCGTCCAGCACCGCGCCGATCCGATCGATGACGTCACCGGGGCCTTTAGCGGCCTGACGCACCCGGGGCATCGCCGCATCGGCCCGGGTCGCGATGGTGGCCTTGATCAGTTCCGACTTGTTCGGGAAATAGTTGTACAGGCTGGCACTGGTCACCTTCGCCAAGCGGGCGATCTCACGAATTGTCGCCTTTGCGTAGCCGACCTCGGCCACGCATCGCATGGTGGCGACGATGATCCGCTGGCGGGTCTCCTCGCCGCTGGCGCCGACTGGTCGGCCCAGCTGTGTCCTCGCGCGCACACGCACATCGTCGAATATATTTGACCGACCCATTAATCCCCGAGGTGAGCGGCCGTGAACCTCGCATTGGGAGAAATCTCGCGCACGATCGACCTGGCCGGTGTGTTCGTCAACGCCGTACTGGGTGGCGTCGTGGCCCGCGAATTCCGCATGGACCCTGTCGGATTCGTCGCGCTCGCCATCTTGTCCGGGCTCGGTGGCGGCCTGATTCGCGATGTCTTGTTGCAGCACGGTCCGCCGGTCGCCTTGACCGACACGCTCTACGTGATCGTCGCCTTGGTGGGCGCGGCGGTCGCGTTTCTGATTCCGCTGCGCGCCCGGATCTGGTCACTGACCTATCCGGTCGTCGACGCGCTGGCCCTGGGCACCTGGGCGGTGGTGGGCGCGGAGAAGACGCTGAGCGTTGGGTTGAGTTGGCTCCCTGCGATTTTGCTCGGAACGATCAGTGCGGTCGGCGGCGGAGCGCTGCGTGACCTGGCGGTGAACCGCACCCCGGCGATCTTCGGCGGCAACACTTTGTACGCGACGTGCGCGGTGGCCGCGAGCGCCACCGTCGTCGTCTTCACGCGTTATGGCCTGACACCGCAGGGCGAATTGGCCGGAATCGTGATCGGCTCGGCTTGGTGCCTGCTGGCCAGGTGGCGCGGCTGGCGACTCGGGCAGGGGTTGACCGCCGAGTATTACTTGACGCGGCGGCAGCGGACGTGGCGCATTCGGCTCGGGACGCGGGCGCGCCGTCGCGAGGACACCTGACGCGACCGCCGGGGCCACGGTCCCGTCGAATACAATCGGGTGATCAATTCAGGCCCGGGTGCGCGGAGGTGCGCGGTGCGTGACCGACAGACCGACGGCGGGCGCCGTCCGGCATGACCGTCACGCAACTCGGCCGCCCGGTGGGCGCCCACGCCGAGCAGACCCGCCGGCGAATAATCACCGCGGCAATGCGGTGCGTGGCCGAGGTCGGCTACTCGCGGGCGACGATCCGCGAGATCGCCCGCGTCGCCGACATGACCAGCGGCAGCCTGTACCACTACTTTCCGAACAAGTCCGAGCTACTCAGCGCGACCGGCGCGGAGATCGAGGAGATCGTCTTGCCGCGGCTGCGTGCCGCCGCCGCCCAGTCCGACGACGTCGTCGACCGGCTCGACGCCGTGCTGGACGAGTCGAGCCGGCTGATCCGCGACTACCCGTATCTCACCGCATTCCTGCGGGCGCTACGCGCCGGAAGCACCGCCCGCATGCGACGCGGTGGCCCGCAGTACCCGGGTTCCAAAGCGCTGCACGATGTCGTGTTCGATATCGTCACGGACGCGAAAAGGCAAGGGAGACTGTCGCGGGAGACCGACGCGCGATCGACCGTGGACGCCATCTGCGCGCTGACCCGCGGACTGACGGAGCAGTCGGACCGCCTGCGGCCCCAGGCCCACGAAGCCACGCTGGACTCGGCCAAAAAGCTGATCAGGGGGACGCTGTTCACACCACTCGAGAATCGGACTCACGAAAAACGCTGAGCTGGAATGAGTTGCAGCCCGCAGCTGCTCACCGAGCAGGTACTGCCCTGCGCGCGAAGGTCGCTGCCCCCAACGAGTCACCCAGCGTCCACACCGCAACGCCGATCAACACCAGGTCCTTGAGCAGAAACTGGCCGGGCAAAGCCGTGAGCACGGGGAGTCCGGCGTGGGGCGCGATCACCCCGGGGGTGGTGAACAGGAAGCTCAGTGTCCCCAGGAAGAGCACCACTGCCAGCGCGCTGCCCACCGCCGATGCGCGCGGCCATAGCGGTCGCAGCGCGATGAGAAGCGCGGCAACGATTTCCATCGTTCCCAGCGCACGCGCAACGGTGGTCACACTGAAGACGTCGTAGACCCAACTCATCAGCGGGCTGTGCTCGATCAGCACGCGCGATTCCATCTTCACGTACTTGCCGTAGCCGATCCATGCCAACACGACGACGAGGCCGTAGCGGCTGATCAACTGTCCCAACCGAGTCAGCGATAGTGCGGGCGAGTTCAGGTTGTCCACTCAGTGGTAGACGAGTGCCGTCGGCGCTCGGTTCAATCACTCAGCCGGCGTAGCGATCCCGCAGCTTGCCCAGCGTTTTCTCGATGCCCGACGCGTTGGCCTTTCGGAAACCCGTCCGCTCGTAGTACTTCAGCTTGTTCTTGAGCGAACCGGCGTCGCGATAGTCGAACGTCTCGGTCACCCTGGTCAACGTCGGCGACAGGCTTTCGAACTCCCACCGCCAGCGGTGGCCCAGCGGGTGGCGCCACTCGAACACTTCGTTGGGTATCAGCGAGGTGATCGTGCTCGTGATGCGGTAGGGCAGGCCGAACATCTTCATGTGCGTCGAAAACTTCGACCCCTCGAGCAGTTGCGAGGGAACAGTGATGTTGTCGCCCACGGTGCCCGACCCATCGAGTTCGTGGTGGCGCCGCGGATCGGCCACCATGGCGTACAGCTCGGCCGCCGGCGCGGCCACTTCGACCCTCCGGCTCACCTGGTGGGGTCCCCGATCGACGACTGTGACGGTCATGACGCCTCCTTCCGGCTATAGCAAGCAGCGTAACGAGGTTCTCAGTCTCGGGGTTCCGCAAAGTTCGGATCCCAAACGGGCGATCGCACGGCCTTCGCCGGCCAGAGGCCGGATTTGATCAGCCGCGCCACTTCTTCGCGCATCAAGATGCCGATCTTGGCGGCGAACTCACGAGGCAGCTCGAGGGCCGCGCTCGCGGCGACGCCGAGATGGTGATGCAGCTCGGGTTCGTAGATGGCCGCGTAGCGCAGCCTGCCTGCTTCCACCTCGGCCCGGCATGTCGCCGGCGGCATCACCGTGTAACCGAGCCCGGCCTCGACAAGTTGTTTCGCCACCTCGAGGGAGTCGGTCGAAAACCGAGTCGTGATGGTGACCTTGAGTCGTAATGCGCTGTTCTCCAACATGTTCCGGATTCCGGTCGGCGCGCTGGGTACGACGAGCGGCAGCGTGGCCACCTCCGCGAAACGAACGGGACGGTCGGGCGAAAGTCCGGAGGCTTGGCCGCCGACGAGAACGAGATCCTCGACCAGCAGCGGGCGGTAGAACAACCGATCGTCCGGGATGGGATTGATGATCGCGAGGTCGACGGCGCCGCTGAGCAGGCGCTGCACGAGGTCGTCGGTGTCGGCGACCGCGACGTGAAAGTGCACGTTGGGAAACGCGGCGCCGAGGCCGGCCAACAGCGGCGCCGCGAGCACACCCGCGGTGGTGGGCAACATCCCGAACAACAGTCCACGCTCGATG
>DASYBR010000167.1:0-15803 GCA_036500645.1 Mycobacterium sp.
CGGGTGACGCCCGCGGCCGTGGCGATCTCGGGCGTTCCCACCTCCGCATAACCCCGCATGCCCCACAGCTTGCGGGCAGCCGAGATCAGCGCGTCGCGGGTGGCCGCGGAGCGCTCCTCCTGAGTCCGTCTCTTGATTTCCATACAACCTGTTGGTAACTTACGAACAGACAGTCTGTTTGTAAATGTACCTTTGCCAGTTCAAGAATGGGAGCTATCTATGCCGACGATCGACATTAGTGCCGGAACCATCCACTACGAAGCAACCGGACCCGAAGACGGCAGGCCCGTCGTGTTCGTGCATGGGTACATGATGGGCGGTCAGCTGTGGCGCCAGGTCGGCGAGCGACTCGCCGAAGTCGGCCTGCGCTGCATCGCCCCCACCTGGCCGCTGGGCGCGCACCCGCAGCCGTTGCGCCCGGGCGCGGACCGAACCATCCAGGGCGTCGCGCGCATCGTCGCCGAGACACTCGCCGCCCTCGACCTCGAGGACGTGGTGCTGGTCGGCAACGACACCGGCGGGGTCGTCACGCAACTCGTCGCGGTGCACCACCCCGAACGGCTCGGCGCGCTCGTGCTCACCAGTTGCGATGCGTTCGAACACTTTCCGCCGCCGATCCTCAAGCCGGTGATCCTGGCGGCCAAGTCGAAGACGGTGTTCCGCACCGCGATCCAGGCCATGCGTGCACCGATCGTCCGTAAGCGTGCCTTTGACGGCTTGGCGCACAGCAACATCGACGAGCTCACCGAACTCTGGGTGCGACCGGCGATGTCCCTTCCGGCGGTTGCTGAGGACCTGCGCCAATTCACGTTGTCACTGCGCACGGAGGTGACGACGGGCGTGGCGGCCCGCCTGCCCGAGATCGACAAGCCGACCCTCATCGCGTGGTCGGCCGACGATGTCTTCTTCGAGCAGGAGGACGGCGCCCGGCTGGCCGCGACCATTCCCAACGCCCGCCTGGAGATAATCGACGGAGCCCGGACGTTCTCCATGCTCGACCAGCCGGACCGGCTCGCCAATCTGCTGTTGACGGTCGCCGTCCGCACGTAATCGACTCGCCACCGCGGTGTAGCGGTAGCGTCTTGGCCATGTCAGATGCGACGCCGCCACTGCACGGCCGGCGAATCCTGGTTACCGGCGGCGCGACCGGAATCGGCGCGGCCGCCGTCGGAGTTCTCGCCGAAGCGGGGGCCAGCGTCGCCGCGACCTATCACCAGACGCCGCCGCCGGAACATCTTGCGGCCGCATGGCTGCAGTGCGACGTGCGGGAGTCGGGCGAGGTTTCGGCAATGGTGCAACAGGCCGCCGAACGCCTGGGCGGCCTTGACGTACTGGTGAACGCCGCCGGATTGTGGCAGCCGGGAATCCCTGGCTACATCGGCGTCGACGAAATCTCTTTCCTGTTGGATACCAACGTCAAGGCGACCATCCTCACGAATCAGGCCGCCTACGCGGTGATGCGGGGCCAAGACCCCAAGGGTGGCAAGATCATCAACTTCGGTTCCTCCGAAGCCGTTATGGGCAGCCCGATCTCAGCCGTCTACGCGGCGACCAAGGGCGCGGTCCAGGCGTGGACGCGATCGGCAGCCAAAGCCTGGGCCGCCGATTTTGTCACCGTCAACGCGTTGGCGCCGGCGGTGCAGACACCCGGCGCTGACCGGTTGCGGGACTTCCTCGGCCCGCAAGCCGCCGCCCTCATCGACCAACAGATGCAGATGATGATTCCGCTCGGTGGCACGCTAGGCGAACCCGCCCGCGACGTCGGGCCGATGCTGGTCTTTTTGGCCGGTCCCGGTTCGGGTTTCATCACCGGGCAACTGCTTGCCGTGGACGGCGGTCTGATGATGGTGGGCGGATAGGCACCCGGCCCGATCAGTTCTGGGTGTTGTCTTTTGAGTGGCTGCCGTGATACCGCCGACCGGAGAAGCCGGCCGACCGCGATTCTGAAACTTCGCGACGAAATTCGCGCGCTCGATTCCGGAGCAGGACCAACGATCTGTGAAGCTCAAACAACATGAGTCAATGATCGCGCCTCGATGTGAACGGACCCGTCACAAACGCGGTGTCCGAGAGGGAATCCTGAGCGAAATAGGCATGAAAACTTCCACAACACGAGGTGGTGTACGGCCTGCTGTCCACTGGCACCGTGGCCAGGATCGCCCGCTACTATCGGACGGACCGTCTCGTCTCGTACAGCAGGCCCAGCGAAGGTGAATCGACCGATGAGTGACGACACGATTCAAGCGCTGCTGCACAAGCGCTTGTCCGATCCAGCGACCGCAGTGAAATACGGTGATCTGCAATGGAGTTGGCGTCAGTACCTGGCGGACGCGACAGCGCGGGCCGCGGCCCTGATAGCCGCCGCCGATCCGCAACGGCCGATGCACATCGGCGCGCTGCTGGGAAACACCCCCGAGATGCTGAGCCAGATGGCCGCGGCCGGGCTGGGCGGCTACGTCCTGTGCGGCCTGAACACCACCCGGCGTGGTGACGCGCTGGCGGCCGACGTGCGGCGCGCCCACTGCCAGTGCGTCGTGACCGACGCCGAGCACCGGCCGCTGCTGGATGCCTTGGACCTTTCGGACACGCGAATACTCGACACCTCGACACCGCAATGGGCCGAATTCGTCGACGCCGCCGGTGAGCTGAAACCGCATCGGCAAGTCACCGCGACGGACGCCTTCATGATGATCTTCACCTCGGGAACCAGCGGAAATCCCAAGGCGGTGCAGGTTTCACACCTGATGGCCACATTTGCCGGCCTCAATCTGGTCCAGCGCTTTGCCCTGACCGGGCAGGACACCTGCTACGTCTCGATGCCGCTGTTCCACTCCAATGCCGTCGTCGCCGGGTGGGCGCCCGCGGTGTGCTCCGGCGCCTCGATCGTGCCGGCGAAATTCTCGGCGAGCAACTTCCTCGACGACATCCGTCACTACGGCGCCACCTATATGAACTACGTCGGGAAGCCGCTCGCCTACATCCTTGCCACGGCGGAACGCGAAGACGACGCGGACAATCCGCTGCGGGTGGCCTTCGGCAACGAGGCGAATGACAAAGACATCGAGGAGTTCGGGCGCCGCTTTGCTGTCCAGGTCGAGGACGGCTTCGGTTCCACCGAGAACGCGGTCATCGTTGTCCGCGAGGAAGGCACTCCCAAGGGCTCGATCGGCAGAGGCATGGACGGGATCGCGATCTACCACAGCGACACCGTCACCGAGTGCGCCGTGGCCCGCTTCGACGCCAGCGGCGCGCTCGTCAATGCCGACGAGGCGGTCGGCGAGATCGTCAACACATCGGGCTCGGGATTCTTCACCGGCTACTACAACGACCCCGAAGCCAACGCCGAGCGCATGCGCCACGGCATGTACTGGTCAGGCGACCTCGCCTACCGCGACGCCGACGGCTGGATCTATCTCGCCGGCCGCACCGCCGATTGGATGCGGGTCGACGGCGAGAATCTGGCCGCGGCGCCGATCGAACGGATTCTGTTGCGCCACAGTGCGATCAGCCGAGTGGCGGTGTACGCCGTCCCGGACAGCCGGGTGGGCGACCAGGTGATGGCGGCGATCGTCCTGGGCGACGGCCACACGCTGGACCCCGATTCCTTCGAAACGTTCCTGGACGCTCAGCGCGACCTGTCCCCCAAGGCCCGTCCGCGATATGTGCGCATCGCGGCCGACCTGCCCAGTACCGCCACGCACAAGGTGCTCAAGCGCCAGTTGATCGCCCAGGGGACGGCCGTCACCGCGGGAGAAGTGCTGTGGGAGCGGCAATCACGCGGCACCGCCTATTCGGCCATCGGAGCTAACTCGGCGGCTAGCTCGGGTTCCTGGGTACCCGACGGCGGATCTGGCCCTTCGACCGTCGCACCCGTTTGACCGGGTCGCGGGTGGTGCCGCTGGCGATCTCGTCGCGCAGTTGGGCGATGTTGGAGATCTCCGCGTACAGACCGCGGATCGCGTAGTCGAGCACGGCGAAAGAGAAGCGCTGGTCCGGGTCATCGGTGATGCCGAGGTCGCGGGAGCGCTGCCGCGACCACAGGGCCTCATCCAGCCGGGCCCGGGTCGCCTCCAGATGCCGGTCCAACGTGTCGATTATGCGTTCGGGATCCTCACCGCGGGCGAGCCAGGTCTTGAGAATCACGGGGTGCTTCACGACAACCTGGTCCTGACCGGGGAAGTGCTGGACCCATTGCCGCAGTGCTTCGAGCCCGGCATCGGTGGTCTGGTACAAGGTGATGGCGCGCTTACCGGACTGTGCGCCGATCTCGCTGACCATTCCCCGGGTCAGCAGGCGGTTCAACTCGCGCCGCACGTGACTGACCGATGGCGACCAATAGAAGTGGCCCACCGACAGTTCGGCGCGCATCTTGATCTCACCGGCGGTGAGTTGCTCGTCGTTGGCGGCCAGTACGCCCAGGACCAGGTAGGCGGTGACCGGCAGGCCGTTGGTGGTGCGGGTAGGGCTCACGGTCCGCTCGTGAAATACGGGAGCGTGACGTCGGGGCTGACAGCATGGAACTGCACCTGCACGCGCATGTCGATCTTCAGTTCATCCGGTTGCACGCCGACGATATTCGTCAGCATCTGGTAACCCTCGTCCAGCGTGACGATCGCCGGCGCGTAGGGCGGTTCGAACTCGGCCGTGACCGGCCGGTGGACCACCGTCCAGCTGTAGATCTCCCCGCGCCCGCCGCTGCGCTGCCACAACAATTCCGGCGAAAGGCAGTGGCGGCAGTGCTCGGTCGGCGGAAAGTTCGCCAAATCGCAATCAGCACAACGCTGATAGTGCAACTCTCCCGCCTCGCACCCCTGCCAAAACGGCGCGCTCACCGGGCTGCTGCCATGGGGCACGGGACCGGCCTGGGGTCGCAGCATCTCAGCAGTCATCTCGGTTCGTCTCCCAGAATGATCACCGTGGTGAACAAAGCCCCCGCTCCCCCGTTGCTGCACAACGCAATACGCGCATCGGGGACCTGCAGGTCGCCTGCCTGCCCGCGTATCTGCTGCACGGCTCGAATTGCGCGCTGCATCATCTGCGGATTGGACCCGGCGTGGCTGAACGACATCGTTCCCCCATCCGTGGTGATCGGATGGCTGCCGTCGATCGCGATGTGGCCGTCGGCGACGAACGGGCCGCCCTCGCCGTCGCCGCAGAAGCCGAAAGCTTCGAGCTGCCGGATGATCTCGAACGAGAACGGGTCGTACAGTTCGAGCACGTCGACATCGTCGGGCCGCAGCCCGGCGTGGTTGAACGCGCGCTGGGCCGCTCGCCTGCCCACGACGCCGTTGACGTGATCTCCGCGCCGGCCGGCCAGGTCCCACGCGGGCGGGTTCTTGTAGGACGGACCGTGGAAGTCCGCGCCGCTGCCGAGCACATAGATTGGCCGACTCGCCACGTCCACCTTGTCGAGGTTGGCCACGACCAGTGCGCACCCTCCTTCGGAAGTGGTCGCGCAATCGAGGAGATGAAACGGCTCGGCGATCGGTCGCGACGCGGTGATGTCGTCGGGCGCGAAGGGGCCACGCTGGTAGTAGACGGCCTCGGGGTTGCGCGACCCGTTATTGCGGATGGTCGCGGCCACCATCGAAAGCTGTTCGCGTGTGGTGCCATAGACGTGCATGTGCCGTCGCGCGATCAACGCGAACTCCGCGGCGGTGAACATCCCCCACGGGGCGACGAATTCGTTCTCGGGCCGAGTCCACGGCGCGGTTGCCTCGTGGTCCCGGTACTCTCCGGCCTGGGCGGCGACGAGGACGACCACGTCGGCCATGCCGTGCTCGATCGCGGTGACGGCCTCGGTGATCATGCCCACCCCGAAGGCGAGCCCCTGCCAGGCCGGCCCGACCCGCAGGTCGTAGATCAACGCGGTCGACAGCTCGCCCGCACTGATTCCGTCGACGTCGTCGAGGGTCAGTCCCGCGTCGCCGAGCGCACCCTGAATCGCTTTGATGGCCAAGCCGCGGGAGGTCTCGCCCTCCAGGCGGCGCCCCTGCACGGTGTTGTGCACTCCGACAATGGCCGCTTTAGTTTTCATCTGCGACGACCCCGAGATACGTTCCTAATACGTCATATTGGCGTCCATCGCGCGTCACGGTGCCGACCTTCCTCGTCCGTGGGTCCGCCGGAACCGCACCAATATCCACGATGTCGATTCGCACGTCCACCGGCCGCGCCGTTTGCGGGTCGGTGATCTCAACGACCATCGCCACCGCGCGTTCGCTGTTGTCCCATTCGACGCTGGTGATCCGGTGGCGCGCGGTCAGCTCCATCACCACCGAGTCCTCGCGCACCAGGAATCGCACCGGTGCGCAGAGCTCGCCCGCGCGCGGTGGCACGCACAGAGTGACCGCCATGTCACCACCCCGCCGGCCGGGCGCTGATGGTTCCCGATTGCCGCAACTCGGCCAAGTCCTGCACACCGTGCCCCAACACGTCCGTCAGTACCTCGCTGGTGTGCTGGCCGTACAGCGGCGGGACCCGGTGGATCCAGCGCCGCGGCTTGCCCTGGAACGCGAAAGGCATTCCGGTGCAAAGGAAGGAGCCTGCGACGGGATGGTCGACGGTTTCCCAGAAGCCCCGGGCGTGCAGCTGCGGGTCGGTGAGCAGCTCCGCGGCCGCGGTAACCCGCGCCGCGGCCACCCCGGTCGCGCGTAGCGCGTCGGCCGCTTCGGCTGCGGACTGCCGGGCGGTCCAGGCGGAGATGAGTTTGTCGATCTCGTCCACGCGCTCGCGCCAGTCGGCGTCGCGGAGCTCGGGTTGATCGAGCAACCGGGCCAAGGACGCGCGCGCGGAATCGTCCAGCGCGGCGATCGCGACCCACTCGTCGTCACCGCGACAGCGGTAGACGCCCTGGGGGCTGGCGCCCGGGCCGCGATTTCCTTGCCGGCGCATCTGAATTCCGTTGCGTGAGTACTCCACCAGCATTTCGGCGGCCACGTTCAGCGCGGCCTCGACCATGGTCGACTCGACATGCATCCCGGCCCCGGTACGGTCCCGGATCACCAACGCGGCGATGGCCGCGAAGGCGGCGTGCAGCCCGGCGATCGGGTCACACACCCCGCGTGGAATCACCGGTGGACCGTCGGCGTGGCCGGTCATCCACGCCATTCCCGTCGCCTGCTCCATCGTCTGCGCGAAGCCGACGCGATCACGCCACGGGCCGTCGAGGCCGAACGCGGGCATCCGAACCATGACTGCGCGGGGGTTGGCCGCGCTCACCGCGTCCCATTCCAGGCCGAAGTTCGCCATCACCCGTGGCGAGAAGTTCTCGATGACGAGATCGCTTGCCGCGATGAGTTCTAACGCGACGGTGCGTCCGGCGTCGGTGCCGAGGTCGACACTGATCCCGCGCTTGTTGTTGTTGCTGCACAGAAATACCGGGCCCCACTCCCACCACTGCTCCCAGGTGGGCGGTCGTCCTCCCGCGAAACGCATGCCGTCGGGGCGTCGTACGCCTTCGACTTTGATCACGTCGGCGCCCAGGGCGCCGAGGATTTGCGTCGCGACCGGTCCCGCCCAGAAGGCGGTGAAGTCAGTTATCCGTATGTCGGACAACGGGAGCGCATCGGCGGCGCTTCGGTCGACCGACGTAGGGCGCGCCGGCCAGTGCACCCGGGCGTTGTCGGCGCCGAGTTCCGGAGCTCGTGCGGGCGTCCCGGTCACCATCGCGTCGCTGCGATACGGCACCCTGGGCTGCAGCACCCCGGCCTCCGATTCGACGAACACGCCGCGCTCAACGAAGTGGTCCACCTTGACGAGCATTTCGGGAGTCACGATGGGAGCCACCGGAATTCGGAAGGCCTCTGCGATGTCGACAATCTCCTGGGTTGTTCGGCTCTCGGTCCATCGGGTGACCAAGCCCAGGAACTCATCGCGACGGCCGGCCCGCCCGACGAACGATGCCAACTCGGCGTCGTCGACGAGGTCCCCACGCTCGATCATCACCAGGAAGTCCTGGAACTGTTGCGCCGTGATGGTGCAGAACCCGACCAAGCCGTCGGCCGTGGTGACGATCGACGGCAGCTCCAAACTGCGCTGGTGCAGAAGAGAATCCGCGCCCAGTACGCTAGCCGACATCGCGGACAGGCCACCCATCGCGATCGCCATCGCCTCGTAGGTCGAGACGTCAATGACCTCGCCGCGGCCGGTCAGGGTGGCATGCCGGGCCGACGCCGCGCCGACCGCAGCGGCGAATGTGCCCGCCAGCCAATCCCCGAGCCGTCCGCCCGCCTGTACCGGTTCATCACCCGGCCAGCCCCGGCCGGCGGTCGATCCGCACAGCGCCTGAAGGATGAATTCGTTGGCGACCACCTGATCCTCGACGTAGGGCCCCGTCGTACCGAACGGTGTCACGGCCACCACCACCGTTGCGGGCGAGGTGTGGGCCAGGATCTGCTCGAGGGTCCAACCGTCGGTCAGGTCGGTGAGCACGACGTCCGCGCCGGCCAGCAGCGCCGGGGTCGCCGCCGGATCATTCACGGACTTCTTGGCGGCGGCAAGATAACCGAACAGCGCCCCGGCCTGGCCGCCGGCCGACCAGTCGCGCATCAGATCGCCTTGCGGTGCTTCGAGTTTCACCACCTCGGCGCCCGCGTCGGCGAACATCTTGGCGCAGTAGGACACCGCGATCCCGTTGGACAACTCAAGGACGCGCCAGTCCGCGAACGGTGCCCGATCCGCCACGTTCAGTTGCCCAGCGTGGTGGCGCGTCCAGCAATACCAACGGCGTCCGCCGTCACCGGCGTCGCAGTACCCTGCGCCTGCAAGGCGAATTGCGTCATCCGCGTCCAGGCGTCACGGTCGCGCTGGCTCGCTTGCCGGCCGACGTGCGTGACCACGTCGACGTCGGTGGCTTGGGCGCGCAGCTGACCGGCTCGGGCGCGCGCCCTGGGGACGTGTTGGAAAGGGTCGAATGAGTATGCGGCCATGGCATTTTCGTGGGTGATCCTATTGATCACCGCGTCGTCCAGATGGCCCATCGTCGCGATGACGTCCTCTGGGGCGAACGGCCAATTGCTGTCGGAGTGCGGAAAGTCGGATTCCCAGCACAGCATGTCCTCGTTGAACCATTCCATGTTGCGCACGCCGACCTTGTCGCTGATGAAGCAGGTATAGAAGTGGCGCCGGAACACGTCGGTGGGTCCGCCGTAGCCCGGCGGGAACGTCGCCAGCGTCCAGCCCGAGTGCCGGTTGTAGACATGCTCGGCGCGCCAGAGGAAGTACGGGATCCACCCGACGTCGCCCTCCGTGAGGGAGAACTTCAATTGCGGGAAGTCCGACCAGAACTCGGCCCAGATGAGCTCGGTGAAGGTGAACATGCTCATCATCGACGACGCCGTCATCTGCACGCTCGGTGGGGCGTCCGTCGACACCTGGGGCGATCGCGACGCCGAGCCGACATGGGTGCACAGCACGGTCTGGTTCTCGCACACGGCCTCGAACAGCGGATACCAGTACTTGGTGTGAATACTCGGCATTTCCAGCGCTTCCGGGTTCTCCGAGAACGTCACCGCGTGACAACCCTTGTCGGCCAGGCGTTTGACTTCCTTCGCCGCCTCGGTCACATCGAAGAGCGGCAGGATGCCGCAGGGGATGAACCGGCCCGGGTAGGCCGCGCACCACTCGTCGACGTGCCAGTCGTTGTAGGCCTTGATCATCGTCAGGTTGACGTCTCGATCGGGTCCCTGGTTGAGGACCTGGCCCGAGAACCCGGTGAAGTTGGGGAAGTTCAGGCCGGCGAGCTGGCCGCCGGCGTTCATGTCGCGGACCCGCTCGTCGACGTTGAAACAGCCCGGCCGCATCTCGTCGTAGCGCGACGCGTCGATGTTGTACATCTCGCGGGGCTTACCGGCGACGGCGTTGAGGCCCATGTTCCGTCCGCGGATGTCGCCGTAGTACCACTGCTGAATGCCGTCGGGTTCGAGAACGACCCGCGGGGCGAGGTGTTTGTACTTCTCCGGCACGTGCGCATCGAACATGTCGGCCGGCTCGGCGATGTGATCATCCACGCTGATCAGGATCAGATCGTCCTTGTTCATGCGCACTCCTCGCGTGACGACTAGTGACTAGTAGACAATGGTGCCGGTCACAGTGTCAACGGGCTGCGTCGGTAGGTTCCGCATGTCAATAGGCCGTTAGCGCCGGGCTTAAGCGTCCGCGGTGGATGACTAATAGTCCATATAATCTGCTGCAGTGCCCAGGCGTAGCCGTCGGGAGCGCGCTGCGATTTGCCGCGGCGTGCCACCATGAGGCATGGCAGGGCCCGGAAGGTGACGGCGAGTTGAGCACGAACAAAGCCGCGCGACCCACCACGGCCGACGTGGCCCGGCTGGCCAGCGTGTCGACCGCCACGGTCAGCTACGTGCTGAACAACGCCGAAGGCCGCCGGATCTCCGCGGAAACCCGGGAGGCTGTCTACCGGGCCGCAAAACTGCTGGACTATCGGCCCAACCTCGCCGCCCGTAATCTCGCCCGGGGCAAGAGCGGTGTGGTGCTCTACGTCGTGCCGCACGTCGCGGTGGGCGAGATGCCGATGCAGGCCGGAAGCCGGATGACCACGGCGCTGACGCGTCAGGGTTTGCTCCAGGTGCAGGTGTTCGAGACCGAAGACGATCAGCACGTCGTCGATGCGATCGGGAATCTCGACCCCGTCGCCGTCACGAGCCTGTTTCCCCTGAGTGGGGCCGCCCTGCGCGCGGTGCGGGCCGCGGACATCCCGCACATCGAGATCGGCACACTGCCCGCCCTCGGGAACCCGCATCTGGCGATCGGCGAAATGCGGGTCGAGCACCTGGTCTCTCGGGGCCATCAACGAATCGCGTTCGCCTACACCGGGATTGCCAGGTGGCGTGCCCTGGGCGACTACTGGTTCGAGGGCGTTTCCCGCGCGGCGCGGTTGCGCGACCTTCCGCCCGTTCGCGCCGGGGAGGTCACCTTGGACAACGCCGCCGAGGTGGTGACCGGCTGGGTCGACGACGGCGTGACCGCGGTCTGCGCCCAGAGCGACGAGATAGCGTGCCTCGTCCTGTACGGGATCCATCAGGCGCGGCTGCGCTGTCCGGACGACCTCGCCGTGATGGGCGTGGATGCCAGCCCGATGGGCATGGTGAGCACGCCGCCGCTGACCACCGTTCAATTCGATCCCTGCGCGGTCGCCGACGTCGCCATCGCGGCCGTCTTCGAACGGTTGGGACTCCCCGCACCGCCCTGTCCGGAACTGACCGACATCGCCCACCTCATCGTGCGGTCCTCGACCTGACCACGACTCCCGAAGTCAGTCGGCGGGCGCGTAACGCAGCATCGTGACGTCATGCTGCGGGTAGTCGAAAAACACCGGCCGCACCCGCATGCCGACCCGCAGGGCATCCGGCTCCACGTTGACCATCTCGGTGGAAAACCTTGGGCCCTCGTCCCATTCGACGATAGCGAGCAGCTGCGGCACGGCGTCGGCAAAGTGCGGGCTGACCGGCCGGTGCGCCACGGTGTAGGAGTACAGCGTTCCCATGCCGGAGATCTCACGCCATTCCAGATCATCGGCCAGGGTGCCCGGCGCACGCACCCGCGGATAGAAAACGTACGCCTGCATTGACGGCGAGTACTGGATGACGATGCGATGCTGGGCGAGCGCATCCCAAAACGGCGCCGTGGTAGGGGTTTTGACGGGCATCGGGCGCTCTGAGGTGGTCACGGTCAGTTTCCCTCCAGGATGAGCGTCGTCTGCTCGGACAGGATTCCACCGTTGCCGGAAACGAACGCACGGTTGCAGTCGGCGACCTGAGCCGCGCCCGCACGTCCCATGATCTGTCGGGAGGCGTCGCAGACGTGGTGCATGCCACCGGCCAATCCCGCTTGGCCAAAGCCGAGTTGGCCGCCGGCGGTGTTGAGCGGGAAGTCGCCTCCGAAGGTCAGGTCGTGGCTGGCGACGAACTCCATGCCCTTGCCCTTCTCGCAGAAGCCCGCATCCTCCAGTGACAGCAACACGGTGATGGTGTAGCAGTCGTAGATCGACACCATATCCATCTGCTCGCGAGTCAGATCGGTCATGGCGAAGGCGGTATCGGCGGCTTCCGCGATAGGTGTGTTCAGGAGATCCTTGGCGTACGTCGGGGTCTTGAACGGCACGTGCTCGCCAAATCCCTTGATCCACACCGGCCGATTGCGCGAACGTTTGGCGACGCCGGCGCTGGCCACTACTACGGCCGCGCCTCCCACGCAGGGCATGACGATCTCCAGCATGTGCAGCGGGTCGGCGATGACCGGACTGGCCAGCACGTCCTCGACGGTGACCGGCTTGTCCTTCCAGATCGCGCCCTCGGTGTGATTGGCGTTGACTCGCGTGTCGACGACAAGTTTGGCCATGGCGCGCTCGTCGTAACCGTGGATCGCCGCGTAGCGCTGGGCCACTTGGCCGTACGGCCCGTTCTGCCCGAGGTTGCCGTACGGGATTTCAAATTCGGCTTGCGGAGAGCCGTATTGGTTGCTCGACGACCCGAAATACAAGGCGTCGCCGTAAGTCTTGGGCTTCTTACTGGACATCGGGGTGATGTATCGGGCGGGCAGTGCGCACAGCACCGCGTCGCAGATTCCGAGTTCGACAGCGGCTGCGGCCCGCCACACCATGGCGGCGGCGCTGGCCCCCCCGAGGTCGACGTGTTCGGCGAATCGTGCTCCCACACCCAGGTATTCGGCTATCGTTGAGGGTACGAAAATCTCGGACTCGGCCAGGTGCGACGCCACGATGCCGTCGACGACCTCGAAGGGCAGTCCCGCATCCGCCAGCGCGGCGGCGCCGAGTTCCGCCCATTGTTCGAGGGCAAACGGCGCAGGCGACGCCTTGGTCATGCTTTCCGGCGGCAGCTCGACCGTACCCGACGATCGCAGCTTCTCCACGTAATCCCATGAGCTGTCCTACTTTCGGGGCAATCCGAGGATCATCTGCGCGATGATATTGAGTTGAATCTCGCGAGTTCCGCCGCCGATCAGCTCGGCCGGCAGATGCAGGTAGGGCTGGACGACCGGGGGATCCGAGTCGGTGACCATGGCGGTCTGCCCGGTCAAGCGCAAGGTCGCCTCGAACGTGCGCCGCAGCAACACATTCATCGCCACCTTGGCGATGCTCGACGCCGGGCCGGAGGGCTGCCCATCGAGCAACCGGATGGTCTCCCGGACACCGAGCGCTCGGATGGCGTTGGCGTAGGCGTCGAGCTCGCCCAGCGCCCGCTCGGCGTCGTCACGTTCGGGCCCGGGTTCGGCCGCGAGCTTGCGCAGCGCCACGGCCCGATCGAACTTGACGTATCCACTGATGGCCGAGCGCTCTTCGGCCATGGTGGCGATCGCGAGGCTCCACCCGTCGGTCGGACCACCCAGCAGCATGTCGTCGGGTATGAACACGTCGTTGAGGAAGACCTCGTTGAAATGAGCTTCCCCAGTCGCCGTCTTGATCGGCTGGACCTCTACGCCGGGCGATCGCATGTCGAGGATGAAATAGCCTATGCCGCGGTGCTTGCTGGCCTCGGGGTCCGTGCGCGCCAACAGGGCGCCAAGGTCGGCGTACTGTGCTAACGACGTCCAGATCTTGTGGCCGTTGATCCGCCAGCCGCCATCGACCTTGGTCGCCCGGGTGGCCAGCGACGCGAGGTCAGAGCCCGCCCCGGGCTCGCTGAACAGCTGACACCACATGATGTCGCCGCGTTGCGTTGCTGGGATCAGCCGCTCCTGCAAGCCTTTTGGTGCGGCGGCCAGCACCGAGGGCAGGATCCACTCGGCGATGTTGAGCGATGGCCGAACCAGCGTGGGTCGCTTGGCGAACTCCTCATCGATGATGAGCTGTTTGAGGGGATCCGCGTCGACGCCCCACGGCGCCGGCCAGTGCGGCGCCATCAGACCGGCGTCGGCGATCAACGTGCGCTGCGGCCCGGTGGCCTGGTCCTCATAGTCGCCGTGCGGTGCGGGTTTGTCGTTGCGCAACTGCTGGGCGGCATCCAGCGTCTCGGCGACCCAGGACCGGAATGCGGATTCCGCGTCACCCAGATCGACCGACATGTCCCGCTGCTTCGCACACCCCAGCCGTCCCAGCAGCCGGGCCCAGCGATTGGCCGGCCCGATCGAGCCTGCCAGGCTGATGGCCCGGCGCCAGTACAGGTGCACGTCGTGTTCCCAGGTGAAACCGATGGCACCGAGCATCGTCAGGGCATCGAGTACCAGGTCCGGGATCGGCGAGACCGCGATCGTCGCCGCCCCGGCGGCGGCGATTAGGTGCTGGTCGGGCGATTCGTCGGCGGCACGCACCGCATCCCAGGCCGCCGCGGTGGCCAATTCGCTGTTGACCAACAGCATCGCAGCGCTGTGCTGTAAGGCCTGGAAGGTCCCGATCACCTTGCCGAACTGCTCTCGCGTGCGCAGGTGCGCGGTCACGACCTCGACGCACCACTGGGTGACGCCCGCGGTCGTGCTGGCCACCAGGCCCACGACCACGCATGCCGCCCGGTCTTCGTCGATTCCGGTCAGCACGTCAGACTCCGCCGCGCGATACTGGGCCAGCCGCAGCACCCCGGTGTCGGCGACGAGATCGGTGGCAGGCACGGATTCGACTGTCGCAGCGGTGTTTTCAGCGTTGACCACCACCCAGACGACGTCGCCATCGTCGGTGCGGGCACCGACCAGCATGACCCGTGCCGCACACGCGCCCGCGGTGACCTTCGAGCTGCCGGTTATCAACCATCCCTGACGGTCAGCGCTAGCCTGGAAATCTCCGTGGTCGGGCAGGACGAGCGCGGCGGGCGAGCCCACGGCGAGGCCGCGGATCAGTGCTTCGGAACTGGGCGTCGGTTCAGCGAGTAGTGCCACGGCGCCGGTTGCCACAGTGGGCAGCAACGGCCCCGGCAGTAGCGTTTTTCCCGCCGACTCCAGCACGCACGCCACATCGATCAGGCTGCCCCCCTGGCCGCCGAGATCCTCCGGCAGATGAACCGCGTGAAAGCCATTGGCGACCAGAGCATCCCACCAGTCGGGGAGCTGCCCCGCAGCCAATTTGTCAAAGTTGTCGCGAGTCTCCGCAACAGGAGCGTGCCGGCCGGCGAACTGCCGGACCGCCTCACTGAGGTCAAGGTGTTCGGGGCTCAGTCCCAGGGGCACGACGGGTACCGATACCCTTCCGACTTCGATTGCGGCTTACAAGACGGACCGTCTCGTCGTGTGGCAGACTACCGGGGCAAGTCAGGATATGTAAAGCGGGACCTGCGGAGCGAGGATCACCAGATGCCAACCGATCTCACCCGCGCGACCTCACCGGAGAGTTCTCCGAGGCGACGCAGTGAGAAGTCGCGCGTGGCAATCGTCACCGCCACGCGCGAACTGCTTCTCGAGCGCGGGTTCGACGGCCTGACGATCGAGGCGGTCGCGGCCCGGGCCGGCGTAGGGAAGCAAACCATCTACCGGTGGTGGCCCAGTCGCCCCGCACTCGTCGCCGACGTCATGCTCGAAGATGCCGACCAGCTCCTTGCGTCGGTGAATCACACCGACGACCTCGCCGCCGACCTGGTGGGTTGGGTCGGAAAGCTGGTCACCAGCCTGACGACGGGCCGCGGCTCGGCGATGCTGCGGACCCTGACCGTCGCCTGCATGGAACACGAGGACACCGCCGTCAAACTGCGTGCCGGATTCAGCGCCCCGCTGCACGACAGCGTGCGGACCCGGCTCGTCGCCGACGGCATCGCCGAGGCCATCGCCGAGTCGGCTGCCGACGCGATCGTCGGCGGGGTGGTGTATCCGATCCTTTCCGGTGCACAGTCCTATTCGCGACG
>DASYBR010000168.1:0-17524 GCA_036500645.1 Mycobacterium sp.
GGGGAACGTCCGCAAGGACATTCTTCGCAAACCCCATTGGCGCGGCCGCGATAGCCGTATCAACTGGCCCTCACCACAATCCGAGAGGACATCCGCATGCCCGACATCGGATCGACAAGCCCGATTTCGAGGCTGGTACCGGTCGCCGAGACCGGGGATCTGGACAGAGACTTCGCCGTGACCTGGTACCAGAGCTGGATAGAAGGTTGGAATAGCCACGACCCGGAGCGGCTCCGTCCCCTGGTCACCGATGACTTCGTGCTGAGCAGCCCGACCACCCGGCACACGCGCTGGGATGTCACCGGTTCCGACGGAGCGGTGGCCTACATGCGCTATGTCGTCGACGCCTATCCCGACCTTGTTTGGGAGGTGGTCGGGCCTCCGATGTACACCGACGGCCACCGTCTGGCGGCCTTCAGTTGGACGGGCACCGGCCACTTCAGCGGTGTCCTCAATCCGCCTGGAATCCCCGGCACCGGGCGCCCTTTCGAGTTCTCCGGCCTGGAACTGTTCGGCTTCCGGGGTCGGCAGGCCTGCTACCTGTTCGCCTGCTACGACCTGACCGGCTTGACCAAGCAGATAGGCATCTACCCGACCGCCAGGGGGTAAAGCCGGGCGCGGGTGGCGCCACCTTACTGTCACCATCCTGTGAATGCGCAGACCTAATCAAAGACTGCACCTTCGCGACCACAGCCGCTGCTCAGACCTGAACAGTGACATTCGTTGACAAGCGGCCCGCACCTCGCCCTGGGGGTACGCAGGCGCGTACGTTTTCCCTGTCGGTGGCCGTTGCTAACAACTGTGGGACGTTGACGGCATACTGCAGATCAGCAGCCACTTTCCGCTTGTTTCCATCTCTAGCCCACGTCAGCCATCTTCCCTGGTCGCTGTCGTGCGGGACGAAGAGGCCGTGGGTTCGAATCCCGCCACCCCGACTGATGTGTTAGCCAGTCGACTGGCGACCGCTGACGACAAATGATCAACTGCGATACCCCATCGGGGGTTCGCGGCTATCGGCGACAGTTGCTACTGCACCCGTGTCGCTTTGCCACTATGCTTTGCCTGCATGGCGCTGGTGGGCCCGTCGCCCGAGAAGAGGAGGCGGCTCGGGTTTGGCCCGCAATTTGCCAAATCGACTGATCCTACGGCCCATGGTGATAACCCCAGCCACCCCACGTTGGCGGAGGTCGCACAGCGAAAAAGGGAGATCGAGCTGTGGGAAGCGCTGAACGTCGGGGGCTACCGATTCGCTAAAACGGGCACCATCACCGGTGCAGTGATCTCCGTCGTGCTGGTGGTACTCGCGGTGACGCCCATCCCCCCGAACTGGCCGTGGGACATTCCGACGATGATTCTGGCCGTCTTCACGGCGGTGGCGACGGTGACCTGCGGCCTTTTGTGGTTCGACAACCCACGCGTCGCGTCCCGCCCCGCGGCGCTGGAGATCGTTCCGTTCTCACGCGCGGAAAATCTGCAGCTGATGACCGATCAGACCCTGGAGCCCTACAGCGCGGTCTGCACCTGCCCAGGCTGTGGCGATACGTCCACCCATCTGATCCGGGAGCCCGCCACCGGCGAGCCCGGATGGGCGATGGTCACCCGGCGGTGTGCAGTGTGCGAGCGCGAGTGGGCGCAAGCCTGAACCGTTTTGGGCGCCAACGTCATCCGGGTCTGCCCCCGCGCGTTACGCGCAGTCGGCACAGATAAAAACCCCGCCGCTCGAGCTGTGCAACCGGCTGCGGTGCTGCACGAGAAAGCAGCTCGAGCAGGTGAACTCGTCCGAGCGCGGGGGAATCACGGTCACCGCCAGCTCTTCGCCGGACAGGTCCGCGTCGGGCAACTCGAAGAAAGGCACGTCGTTGGGGTCCTCGTCGACCACCGCGGTGGCCGACCCTTGCAGGGCGGGCGCCAACTCGCGGAGCGAATTCCTGTCCTGGGGTTCAGTGTCGGAGGTACGGGGCGCGTCATAGTCGCTTGCGGTCGCCATGGAAGTTCCTTTCGGGCTGCGTGGCGGGTTGACGCACTTTCCTGCAGTCACCCGTGGCGCAGGCAATACCCCGTTCAGCCAGGAGCTACACACCCTTGGCCGGACAACTTGCGGACGCGACAATTCGGCGCCGGGGCCCGTGGCAAACACGCGAAACGACACAGCGTAGTGTCAGCCGGCCCGGGCCTGGGTATGCCGCGGAGATGAGTGGCGCAGCGGCCGTCTTGTTCGATGTGGACGGCACCCTGGTTGATTCCACCTACCTGCACGTCTACGCGTGGCAACGTGCCTTCGACGCCGAGAAAATAGCCGTTGCGGCGTGGCAGATCCACCGCGGCATCGGCATGGACGGTTCGCGGCTGGTGAAGACCCTTTCCGACGACGCCCCGTCCGACGTTCAAGACCGGCTCAGCGACGCGCACAGCCGCTATTACCGGGAGACCACACCCCTGCTGGCACCGTTGCCCGGCGCCTGCGCTCTGCTGCGACGTGTTGCCGATCTCGGATTGCAGGTGGTGCTGGCCAGTTCGGCCCCCGAGGACGAACTGGAGACCCTGCGCAAGGTGCTCGATTGCGACGACATCATCTCCAAGACGACGTCGTCGCGAGACGTCGATACCGCCAAGCCCGAACCCGGGATAGTGCAGGTCGCTTTGGACCGGGCCGGGGTGGATGCCGAGCATGCCGTGTTCGTCGGGGACGCGGTGTGGGACGCACACGCCGCGAAGGGCGCGGGATTGCCCTGCATCGGGGTGCTGTCCGGGGGCATCGCCCGCGCGGAATTGGAGGCGGCCGGCGCCTCACCGGTTTTCGCCGACCCGCAAGACCTGCTCGATCAGCTGGAATCCACCCGCATCGCGGCGCTTGCGCGCCGCTCGTGACCGGCGAGGTCGCGCTACATCCCGCGTGTGCGGAGGAACAACGGCAACACCCACCAGAAGGACGTGAACAGCGTCAGCGCACATGCTCCCGCGATGAGGGCGGCGCTGGAACCGGCGACCGCAGCGAAAACGATGACCGTCACCCCGGTCAGCGCCAAACCGAGCAAGGCCAGTCCGGCGTAGGCGCACCGGTGCGCTGCGGATACCAGTACTTGAAGACGATGGCGCCGGAAAAGCAGCCGGTGTATCCCGACCGGGGCGATCAGCAAGACCGTCGCGCCCACCGAACAACCCACCGTCGCGAGAAAGACATCGCGCATCCGGCCGCCGAGAACGTCGAAGCGCTGCTGGAACGGCAGTGTCAGCAAAAAGCCGGTGAGCAGCTGCACCCCGGTCTGCACCACCCGCAATTCCTGCAGCAGGCTGGTCCAATTGCGGTCCAGCCGTTCGATTTCCGTTTCGCCACGCTCGCGGGTGTCCCACTTCTGATCATCTCGCGGATCGTCGACGTCCATAGCGGTGATCATCGCACCGCCGGGAGGCGGTGCAGCGGGCTGGCCGCTTAAAAACTTCCGATCGACTATTTAATGTTTAAGTTAATTGCAACAATTCGCGCATTACTTTACGAACGCAATTAGCTGCGGAGCCGGCGTAATGCGCCGGACTTCGGTGGCTTCCCACCAAAGTCGTTGTCAGGCAGCCACGTCGCGGTGAAATTTACTAACGGTTGAGTTTGCCGTCCCGTACCCCGCTCAACGCGTCGTCGAGCGTCGGGTACAGCGGGAAGGTCTTGTCCAGTCCGGTGAGGTGAATCGGCCGCCTGGTCGCCGGCCCGCGCGCAACCACACCGAACCCCGCGGACGTCCCGAGTTTCTCGTAGGTCGCGGCCAGGATCTTCAACCCGACCGAACCGAGGAACTCCACCGCGGACAGGTCGATGACCAGTGCCGTCGGACTCTCCGCGACCACCGCAGCGATGGCTTGTTCTAAGGCGGGAGCCGTGACTAAATCGATTTCGCCACTGACGCTGACCACCGACACCCCATCGTGGTCCTCAACCAACGTGGTTATCGAATCAGGAGCTGACAATGGCAATCCTTCGTCCTGGGCAGTCAACGTGGTGCAAGCCTAGCCTGCGTTGCGAACTGCGAGAAGAATAAGCCCTCAACACGTGGGCGGCGACAACCCAGGCTAGTCTCGCAATACGAACTGCGCACTGCGGGGCGCGGCGTGGCACCCGGGAGGCCAGATGTCAGATTCGGTGTCGGATATCAGCAGCATTGGCACCACAGCACAAGCGGTCAGTATTTCCAGCGAGGGCCTGCTACCACAGCTAGTTCAGCATTTGCGGCAAAATCGAACCGTTTTGCGCGAGGAATGGGCTCGCCGAATCACCGAGGCCGAGTTGCTCACCGCGATGACGCCGGAGGAGATCTTCTCCGAAGCGACAACCGTGTACGACAGCTACGTCGAGGTGCTCGAGACCGGAAGCGTCGAGGCGCTGCAGGACTACGCGCGCGACCTATCCGAACGCATCATCCCGCGAGGCGTCGAAACAGACGAGGTCGTCGGCATCGTGCTGTTGCTGCGTGACGTGCTCGCCCGCTCCCTGTTCGAGAAGTACCAAACCGACTTCGACATGCTCAACCGCGTTCTGGACGCCTACGAGCCGGCGGCGAACCGCATCGCCAATACCGTGGCCGTCAGCTTCGTGCAGGAACGCGAGCGCATCATCCGTCAGCAGCAGGAGGCGATCCGCGAGCTGTCGACGCCGGTGCTGCAGGTGCGCGAACAGCTGCTGATTCTGCCGATCATCGGCGTGCTCGACAGTCAGCGCGCCCGCCAGGTCACCGAACAGCTGCTGCGAGCCATCCGCGCGAACCGGGCAAAGGTCGTGGTAATCGACATCACCGGTGTGCCGACCATCGACTCCACGGTGGCAAACCACCTGGTGCAGACGGTCGACGCGTCGGGATTGATGGGTGCCAGCGTGATCATCACCGGCCTGTCCTCGGAAATCGCCCTTACGCTGGTGACCATCGGGCTGGACCTGTCGAAGATGAACGCCGTGGGTGACCTGCAGGGTGGTATCGAGGAAGCCGAGCGCCTGCTGGGCTACGAGGTCACCCGCACCGGCGAGCAACCCGGCTGATCACGCGGTTGGATAAAAGGACGCCGAGCATCCCATGCCCGTACCAATCCTGAAACAAGGCGCAATCCTTATCGCCTCGGTGCAGGCAGCGCTCACCGACTCCGACGCCGAACGACTGCGCTACGACCTGATGGATCGGGTCAGTCAGTTCCGCGCACAGGGGATCATCGTCGACGTCACCGCCATCGATGTGATGGATTCATTCGCCGCCCGCTCGCTGCGAACGATTGCCCACATGACCCGGCTGCGCGGCGCGGACACCGTCATCGTCGGCCTGCAGCCGGAGGTGGCCTTCGCGATGGTGCAGCTGGGGTTGACGTTTGACGACATGAACACCGCGCTGGACCTCGAAGAAGGTCTTGCCCTGCTGAATGGTCAACAGGGAGTAGGAAAATCGACGATCGGGCGCGATGGTGGCGGATGACATCGTCGTCGACATCATCAACTCCGACGACATTGTCGCCGCCCGCAAAGCCGGGCACCAGCTGGCACTTGAACTCGGGTTCTCGCTAACCGACGTCACGATGATCGCCACGGCGATCTCCGAAATCGCGCGAAACATCACCAGCTACGCGGGCCGCGGCACCGTGCGGGTCAGCGTGGCCGACCGCGACGGCCGCAAGGCTCTGGTGGTACGCGCCGAGGACCAGGGCCCCGGCATCGCCGACATCGAGCGTGCGATGGAGGACGGCTATTCGACCGGTCGCGGATTGGGAATGGGCCTGCCGGGCGCCCGCCGCCTGATGGACCGGTTGTTCGTGGACTCCACACTCGGCCGCGGAACGGTCATTGAAATGTGGAAATGGGTCCCTCCTCGTGCATGACAACGGCCGCCTCGGGCCTATCGAGTGGGCGACCGCGGGTCGCCCTTTGCCGGGTGAGCACGTCTCGGGCGACCAGCCGATCGCGATCGAAATCGCCGATGGCGCAGCACTGTTCGGAGTGCTGGACGGATTGGGCCACGGTCCGGACGCCGCGACAGCCGCGCTGCGTGCCAGCGATGCGCTACGACGCGCTCACACCGAACGAGTCGAGGTTCTGGTTCAGCTCTGCCACCGCGTGCTGGACGGCACCAGAGGAGTCGCAATGACCTTGGCGCGGGCGGATTTTGCGGCCGGCACCCTGACCTGGACCGGCGTCGGAAACGTTGCGGCCAATCTGGTCGCCAAGGACGTGACCGGAACACACATCCGTTCCAGCGCGCGCCTCACCGCCGGCATCGTCGGCTACCGCATACCCGAAATCCGGCCCGCACAAGTGGTTTCGATCCGGGCCGGTGACTTACTCGTCATCGCCAGTGACGGCATAGCCGAGAACCACCTGGAACACATCGACTTCGCCGCCTCCGCAGCGGTCATCGCGAAGGATATCGTGAGTAAACACGCCAAGGAAACCGATGATGCGCTGGTCCTGACCGCGCGTCACAGGGGAGCCTGGACATGAGCGACCACAACGACGACTTCCACACCCAGTACGCCGCGGCGTTGCGCACCTATCTGCAAGCGCGCGACGAGGACAGCATCGCCATCGCGTATGAGCTCGGACGTTGGGCGCTGCAAGACAAAATCAGCCTGCTCGAAATCATCGAGCACCACGTCCGGCTGGTCTTCGAAGAGTCCAGGGACGCCCGGATCGATGCGCCGATCGCTCTCGAGTTCCTGCTACAGATGCTGGTCCCACTTGACGTCGCAACCCGCGGCTTCCTCGACGGCACCAGGCGTTACGCCGAGGAACGGGCTCGTGCCGATGGACTCGCCGACCGTGACAAGTTCCGCACCGCGTTGGTGAATTCTTTGCAGGAGGGGTTCTTCGTCTCCGACCACAAGGGCGCCGTCGTGGAAATGAACGATGCCTTCACCGAGATCCTCGGCTATCCCAAAGACGGTTTGCCCTACCGGTGGCCACATCCCTGGCTGGTCGACCAGAAGGGTGCCCGCCAACAGCAATCCCTGGTGCGCAGCGCCGGGTCCACCGCGTACGAGACACCGATCCGGCATCGTGACGGTCACCTGGTATGGGTGATGGTGAGCATCAGCGCGGCGACGGAAACGGGCAGCGACCAGGAAGTGTTCGTGGGAACGATCCGTGACATCACCGCCGAAAGAGCCTTCGCCGCCCGGGAAAACGCGGTCTTACACCTGGCCACGGCGGTGGCCGTGGCCAAAACCGTCGACGAGCTGTTGGCTATCACCCTCGAGGAATGCAGCGCGGCGATCGACATCCAACGCGTCGTCGCGGTCTCGTGGCCGAACGGTGACAGCGAGCCGACCGTGCAAGTGGCGGGCGAGGATCTCCAAACCTCTTGGCGCGGGCTGGATCCGTGGCTGCGTCACACCTTCACGGAGGCGCGCCACCAGTTGCCGCTCACGGCCAAAACGGTTGACCAGCCTGACAATCCCGGTAAGGCACGGGGACTGGTGGCGGTGCTTTCCGGCGCAGGCGATCTGGCGTTATGGCTGGAGCTGCGTTCACCGCGCTGGGTCAGCGCGGAGGATCGGCTGTTGGTCACGGTGCTCATCGGCCACCTCAGCCTGGCGGTGCAGCACGTCCGCCAATTCGAGAACGCCCGCGAGACATCGTTGACATTGCAGCGCGCCATGCTGCCGCCGGTGCAGCCGCCGCCGGGCTTCGCGGTGCGCTACGAACCCGCGGTCCCGCCGTTGGAGATCGGTGGCGACTGGTATGACGTGCTGCCGATCGGTGACAACCGCATCGGCATCGTCGTCGGCGACTGTGTGGGCCGCGGCCTGCCGGCAGCCGCGATCATGGGCCAGCTACGCAGCTCGGCGCGGGCCCTGCTGATCAACGGCGCCGAGCCGGCGCTGCTGCTCGAACAACTCGACTCGGCGGCATCACTGATTCCGAATGCGTACTGCACCACGGTTTTTCTCGCGGTGCTGGATACCAAATCCGGTGTCCTACAATACAGCAATGCCGGTCACATGCCCGCCGTGCTGGTCGGGCCCGAAACCGCGGCGACGACCCTGCTGACCGACGGCGCGTCCGTGCCGCTTGCGGTCCGCCGAAATCACCCGCGCACCCAGGCCACCCGGACGCTGCCGCCGGGTTCCACGCTCATGTTGTACACCGACGGACTTGTCGAACGCAAACATGAGTCTATCGACGACGGAATCGACCGTGCAGCAGCCGTTTTGGCGCAGACGATGACATCGCCGGTAGATGACGTCGCCGATGCGGTGCTTCGCGAGATGGCTCCCACGGCGGGCTATGACGACGACGTCGCGATGGTGATATACCGACACGGGCACACACCCCTGCGAGTCGAAACTGAAGCCACCGCAGGCCGATTGGCCGGCATCCGGCACCGGTTAGCCGCCTGGCTCCGGGCCGAAGGCGTAGAGGACGAGTTGGCCGCCGACATTGTGCTGGTAGTCAACGAAGCGTGCACCAACTGTGTCGAGCACGCTTACGGCGAAGATGCCGTCGGGACAATGCTGCTCGACGTCGAGGTCGCGGACGGCGAAGTGCGGACACGGATCACCGATCACGGCTCTTGGAAAGAGCCGTCCCCCGACAGTCCGGGGCACGGTGGACGGGGTCTGATGCTGATGAGAGCGCTGAGCGACGGCGTGGAAATCGACAAGGGCCCGGCCGGAACCACGGCCGATGCCACATTTCGGCTCCCGACGGGGGCGGCTTAGGGTGACGTGCCACCGTTTGCCCGACCGGGAATGAGGGTAGTCGCGGGTGTGACCCGCTCATCGATCATGACCGAACCCGTGCTGCCCGCGGCGCATGGGCCGCTCTCGACGGCGGTTCGTCTCGCACTTGCGGGCCCCCCCGCCCACGACCACCTCGCACGCATCGGCGCCTCCGTCCGTGATTCCGATCCCTACGGTCTGGATCTGCAACTCGCGCTTTGCATGTGCTACGAGCTGCACTACCGCGGCTTTGCCGGTGTCGATCCCGCCTGGGAGTGGAACCCCGCGCTGCTGGGGCTGCGCGCCGAGCTGGAACGGGTGTTTCTGGCGGGCGTGCGCCGCGACGTCGGACCGATCGGAGATCAGACGGCGGCCGCTGAGATGGAGGCGATCTCGATCGAGCCCTCCAACGGCACCGGACCGTCATATCACTTGCGCGACAACGGAACTTGGCAGCAGATGTGCGAGTACTTCGTGCAACGGTCGCTGTATCACCTCAAAGAAGGCGATCCGCACGCCTGGGCTATCCCGCGGCTGGCCGGCGTTGCCAAAGCGGCGTTCGTCGCCATCGAGTTCGACGAGTATGGCGCCGGCCAGGGGGCGCGCCTGCACCAGCAGCTCTTCGCCGATCTGTTGACCGCGGCCGGTCTGGATTCGACTTACCTGGGTTACGTCGACGCGGTTCCGGCCGAATCGCTGGCCGCGGTCAATCTCATGTCGCTGTTCGGGCTGCACCGCTCGTTGCGCGGCGCCGCCATCGGCCATTTCGCGTCAACGGAGATCACCTCACCGCCGGGATCCCGGCGGATGGTCGATGCCCTGCAGCGGATGAACGCGCCGGCGGCCTGCGTCGGGTTCTACAGCGAGCACGTCGAGGCCGATGCGGTACACGAACAAGTCGTGCGCATCGACGTGGTGGGCGATCTCGTGGCGTGCGAACCGCAGCTCGATCGCGACATCGTCTTCGGGATCCGCGCGCACGCCGCGGTCGAGAACCGGTTGGCGGAAAAGATTATGGCGTCGTGGCAGCAGGGTCAGACGTCGCTGCGGATGCCGCTGGAGCAGCTGCATTTCTGACGCGCCGGCATCTCCGGTGGCTGGTATCGCACAGGGGGTAGTTATCGCTGCGCCGACAGGTGCAGATCGCCACCATGAATCGATCGGACTCGACCACGCCGCCGTCGGGCATCTCGATCCGTACCGGGCCGGGCACCAGCACCGGCCCGCCCGGCACCACCTGCACCCGGGTGGCGCTCACCTCTTGTCCGCCCGAATCACGACCAACTCCTCTTCGCGTCGACCGTAAGGTATCAGGCCGGTGTCCTCGAGCCAACTGGCCCGGGCCGACATCACTGGGCCGAACGGAATCCATTTGGAAGCAATGACTTTAGCTTTAAGCCCCGCAGACCCTAAGCTCTCCAGCGACCGCGCGACGCCGGCGAGTGCGGAGTGCACCAGCAGCAGAGATCCGCCGTCGCGCAACAGCTTTGGCGCAGACTCGCACAGCGGATCCAGTATCAGCCGGCCGTCGGGTCCGGCATTCCAGGCCCATGGCGGGCCGGCGCTCGGGCAGATCATCTCCAGCTCGACGCCGGGCGGGGTCGGTACATAAGGCGGATTGGACACAACGACGTCGAACGGCGCGCAGGCGAGAGCGCTTATCCACGATCCCTCGCGCACATCCACATCCACACCGGCGACGGTCGCATTGCCGCGAGAGCAATCCACGGCCTGCGGGCAGATATCGAACGCGGTGACGTCGGCGCAGCCCATCTGGGCGGCCGCGATCGCGACGAAACCGCTACCCGTGCACAGGTCGAGAACCCGCCGTCCAGGAATGAGCCCCGTGTCGTGCATCATGTCTACCAGCAATCGGGAATCTTCTTGCGGCTGATACACTTTTTCAACGGTCGAAACAGCGCGCTCTGGAAAGGTGGTTGTCACTGTTGGCCTTTCGAAGGTCCGCTCAAGGATCGCCGCGGCGATCACGGCTTGGCCTGATAATGCCCGCAAACCAGTGCGTTCAAACGGACCGGCCAGACGGGGTTACCGGCTAACCGGAAGCGGTTTGAGTCAATTGCTTTATCACTGTTGCGCAGAATGCCGGAAGGTCCGAAGGTGAGCGACTGGTGATCAAGTTGCCGTCGACGACGACCTCCTCGTCGACCACATTGGCGCCCGCATTGCGCAAGTCGGTGCGGATGCTCGGGTACGACGTCAGCGTACGGCCTTTTGCCACACCGGCTTCCACCAGCGTCCAGGGGCCATGACAGATGGCGGCGACGGGTTTCCCGGAGCCGGCGAAGTCGCGCACGAACGCGACCGCGGACTCATCGACGCGCAGCTTGTCCGGATTCACGGTCCCGCCCGGAAGCACCAGCCCGTCGAACTCGTCCACCGATGCGTCCGAAACCGCCCGATCGACCGCAATCGACCCGGCCGGCTCAAGATCGTGATTGCGGGCCGCGATCTCACCGGCTTTCAGCGATAAAACCTCCACCTCGGCGCCGGCCTCCTTGAACGCCGCGCGGGGGTCCTCCAGTTCTACCTTCTCGACGCCATCGGCGGCGAGGATCGCTATCTTCTTGCCTTGCAACTCGTTCGACATCGCTGCTCTCCTTCGGGGCAACTATTTCGACGCATCCCGCAGAGCTTCGAGTAACGGCTCGGCGGCTTCCTTGAGGAACCTCTCCTGCGTGTCTCCACCGATCTGGACGAGTGCCACGTCGGTGCAGCCCGCTTCCCAGTACGGCCGCACAGACTCGACGATCGCATCGAGGTCGGGGCCACACGCGATGTTCTCCGCGACGTCTTGCGGCCGGATGAACTGCGTCGCACCGGCGAAGCCTGCTGGTGTCGGAAGGTCCGCGTTGACCTTCCAACCACCGGCGAACCAGCGGAACTGGTCGTGCGCGCGTTTGACGGCCGTCTCGCGATCGGGATCCCAGGAGATCGGTATCTGGCCTACGACCCGCCCGCCGCCGGCAACGTTGGCGGCCTGCCGGGTGCCGTGCCAGGCGTGGACGAGTTCGGCGTTGGGCTCCACGACGACCAGATGGTCGGAAAGTTTGGCGAACTTGTCGATGGCCTTCTTGCCCCCGACGGCCACCGCGATGCCGACCGGGACGTCCGGCGGATCCCACAACCGCGCGGAGTCCACCTGGAAGTAATCGCCGCGGAAACTCACCAACTGGCCGCCGAACAGCTCGCGGATGATCTTGATGGCTTCGCGGAGCATGTCCTGGCGGCGCTCGATGGCCGGCCAGCCCTTGCCGATGATGTGCTCATTGAGGTTTTCGCCACTACCCAGGCCAAGCGTGAAACGGCCATCGGACAACAGCTGCACGGTGGCGGCCTGCTGGGCGACGATCGCCGGGTGGTAGCGCATCGTCGGGCACGTCACATAGGTGTAGAGGTCCACCCGTTGGGTGGCCTGCGCGACCGCTCCCAGCACCGCCCAGGCGTTGGGCGCGTGTCCCTGCGACACGAGCCAGGGCGAGAAGTGATCGCTGATCACGTGAAAGTCGAAACCGCGCTCTTCGGCCGAAACCGCGTACCGGACAAGTTCTTTGGGTCCACTCTGCTCGGTCATCAGCGTGTAGCCAAAATTTGTCATGAACGATGACATACCCGGCTGCGTCAGACGCAAACGGAACGCCGTATTCGGGCAGCGTGCCGGGTGTTTCAGCCCGCGGTGGTGATCGAGTCGCCGGTGACGCCGGCCGCCCGCCGGGCCGCTAGCCTGCGTTTCTGCGGCTCCATCGTGTAGCGCGGGTGGCGGGCCGACTCCTTGCCCGCCTCGAACACGCCGAACCGGGTCAGGGCCGAGGCCGTCGCCAGCGCCAGCCCCGACACCGCCGCGACGGCACGGTTGCGGCCACCGAACAACGTCCCCAGGCCGCCGGCTATCACCAGGCGTTCGCTCCAGCGCAGCATCTCGCCCGGGCTGCCGTGATGCAGGGGCTCGGCGACCACGGGGTCCATCCGACGCTCCATCACCTTCGTCGCGACCAGATCACCAATCACGCCGAGTACGGCCAGCTTTCGGGCCGGTCCGGCCTCGGCCACCGGGGTGGTCACCATCGCCAACCCCGACGCGGCCAGACTCGCCGAACTGACGAACACGAACGGCAGGTCCTCGTGGGCGGCGTTCCACGTCGGCGTCGCGGTGTCGGCGAGCAGCACGGCGGTGTAGACCGCGAGCGGCGGCGCGAAGAGCGCGGCCGCCAACCCGGCGGGTCCCTCCACCGCGCGCAGCACCGGCCGCAGCGGCCCCAACGGGAGCCGCTCTCCCATCATCCGGTCGACCTCTGACGCCGCGGCCACCCCGAGGCCGGCGCTGAAAAAGCTGAGGATCCAGGAGCCCAGGCTCATCGGCGAGGTCAGCTTGATGGTCCGCAACATGTTGACGAAGCGCTCCGGGCGGCCCAGGTCCTTGACCAGCGCGACCGCACCCAGCATCACGGCAACCAGGCCGGTGAGGCGGGTGTTACGACGCAGCTTGGTCCGCCCGGTGAGCTGCGCACCCGCCGCCAGCAGGCCCGATCCGCCCGCGACTCCACCCAGGAACAGGTACGCGGCGACCTCGTGCCCCCACGGCGCGGGCTTGACGACCGGACGCCCGTAGTACGAGCTGAACTCGGCGTCGGGGACCATCGGCATTTCTCGCGAGCCGTCCCCGCCACCGCGACGGCCTCCGCTTTTGCCGTTCCGCCGCCGCTTGCCGCCCGGCGGCTCCGGCGGTCGCAGGCTGTCGTATTCCGAGGTACTCAACGGCTCCTCCAGAACGCCAGTGCGGCCGCGGCGAACATGCCGGCTCCGGCCACGCCCGCTCGCTTGAACATCTGCATCAGGTCAGCTGTGCATACCCGCGGGTCGGGCGGCAGGCCGTAGACCTCCGGCTCGTCGAGCAACAGGAAAATGGACCCGGTGCCACCGACACCATCGTGCTCGTTGGCGCCGTACAGCCGCGCTTCGGTGAGCCCCTGAGCATGCAACTGGGCGACCCGTTGACGGGCTTGTGCCACCAGCTCGTCGTGGTTACCGAACTTGATCGACGTGGTGGGGCAGGTTTGGGCGCACGCCGGGGTCTGGCCTTCGACCAGCCGGTCGTAGCAAAGGGTGCATTTCTGGGCGACGCCGCGCTTGGGTACCTCGGGCTGCTCGCCCTTGCGTTCACCCCGCGCGGTCGTCGGGGCGGCCGTTCCGTCGCTGCGGCGCTCGACCACACCGAAGGGGCATCCGGCCACGCAGGTGCCGCAGCCGTTGCACACGTCGTCCTGTACCACCACGGTGCCGAACTCGGTGCGGAACAAGGCGCCGGTGGGGCAGACGTCGAGGCAGCCGGCGTGCGTGCAGTGCTTGCAGACATCGGACGACATGAGCCAGCGAAACTCCGGCGTGTCCGGGGGTGTGGTGTCGACCGAACCGGCCGCGCCCACGACGGCGGGCATACCCAAATCGGTTAGCGCACGGCCGGATTCGCGCGCCTCCTCGATGCGGTCACGGTTTTGCTCGATGAAAGCGACGTGCCGCCAGGTGCTCGCACCCAACGCTCCGGTGTTGTCGTAGGACGAACTCAGCAATTCGAGGTCGCCGTCTCTGGGGTTGTGGTTCCACTCCTTGCAGGCCACTTCGCAGGCCTTGCACCCGATGCAGATCGATGTATCGGTGAAGAAACCCTTGCGCGGCTGGGGATCGTCCCAACCGGCGTCGGCGGTCGGGTCAGTCGGTCCGGTCAGCTGACCCATCGGCTCCCCTAGTGTCCCGTCCGATGATCTCCCAGACGGCATCGGTGACTCGTACATTGTCCGTCTCGATCGTGGCGCCCGCTCGCGACTGGTACTCGGCGACCAGGCGCAGCAGTCCCTCTCCCTGCGGCCGGCGACCCGGCATAATGTCGCACGACCCGGCCTTCGACTCCTGGATCTGCACGTTGGGATCCAACGTCACACCGAGCAGATCGTTGGCCGCATCCCCACTCACCACGGCGTCGCTACCCACGCCCCAGTGGTAGGGCAGCCCGATCTGATGCACCGTGTGGCCGCCGATGACCAGCGGGGTCATCCGCTCGGTGACTAGCACTCGCGCCTCGATCGCCGCGCGTGGCGAGACGATGGTGGCCCATCCGTAGGGCTCGAGGCCGCGTTCGGCGGCGAGCTCCGGAGACACCTCGCAGAACATCTCCGGTTGCAGTTCGGACAGATACGGCAGCCAGCGGCTCATGCCGCCGGCGGTGTGGTGCTCGGTGAGCCGATAGGTGGTGAACACGTAGGGGTACACATCGGCTCCGGGGTCCCCGGCGCTGGGCGCGCTCAGATTGTCCTTGCGCGGGAAGGTAATTCGTGCCGGGTTCTGCTGTTGGGGATACAGCGGGTTGGCTACCGGCGACTCCTGCGGTTCGTAGTGGGTCGGCAGCGGTCCGTCGACCAGGCCCTTGGGGGCGAACAGCCAGCCCTTGCCGTCGGCCTGCATCACAAAGGGGTCGTCCCCGGCCAGCGCGTCCGGCCCGCCGAGGTCAGGATCGGGGCGGCTGCCCGGCGCCCGGTCGGCCACGAAGTCCGGCACGTCGTCACCGACCCAGCGTTTCTTCTCCGGGTCCCACCAGATCCATTTCTTGCGTTCGCTCCACGGCTTGCCGTCCGGGTCGGCCGAGGCGCGGTTGTACAGGATCCGCCGGTCGGCCGGCCACGCCCAGCCCCACTGCGACTGGCTGCGCCCCGGGCCGCCTTGGGGCACGCGGCGGGCGGCCTGGTTGGTGTCGTGCGCGTAGACCCCGGTGTAGATCCAGCAGCCCGCGGCGGTCGATCCGTCGGCGCGCAGTTGGGTGTACGTCGAGAGGGCCTTGCCGGCGTCCGGGCCGCTGACGTGGTAGCCGTTGATCTCGGCCAGCACCGCCTCGCCGTCGGGGTCACCGTGCTCGTCGGTGGGGTAGTCCCAGGTCAGGTCCAATAGCGGCCGGTCGCGTTCGTCGGTCGAACCGGCCAACCGTTGCTTGATCCGCTTGCCCAGGTCGTAAAAGAACGCCAGCTCGCTCTGGCAGTCGCCGGGCGGCTCGACGGCCTTGTGACGCCACTGCAGTAGCCGCTGCGTCTGGGTGAACGTCCCCGCTTTCTCCACGTGCGAGGCCGCGGGCAAGAAGAAGACCTCGGTTTCGATTTCCTCGGTGCGCAGTTCGCCGGTGGCGATCTCGGGACCGTCCTTCCACCAGGTGGCCGATTCGATGAGGTTGAGGTCGCGCACCACGAGCCACTTCAGATGGGACATGCCCAGACGCTGCATCCGGCCGTGCGCCGAGCCGATCGCGGGATTCTGTCCCAGCAGGAAGTAACCTTCGACCTCGTCGGCCAGCATCCCGGTGACGGTCTGGTAGGTCCCGTGCGGGCCCGTCAGCCGCGGCAGGTAGTCGTAGGCCCAGTCGTTGTCCTGTCGGGCGGCGTCACCCCACCACGCCTTGAGCAAGCTGATCGCATAGGTGTCGGCATTGGCCCAAAAGCCTTTCTGCTTCTTCGACCCGACCGAGTCGAGGTAGTCGGCCAGCGTGTCGTGGGTGCCCACCTTGGGCATCGCCAGGTAGCCGGGCAGCAGATTGAACAGCGTCGGGATGTCCGTGGAACCTTGGATGCTGGCGTGGCCGCGCAGTGCCATGATGCCGCTGCCCGGTCGGCCGACGTTGCCGAGGAGGAGTTGCAAAATTGTTGCGGTACGGATGAATTGGGCGCCGAGGGTGTGCTGAGTCCATCCGACGGCGTACGCGAAGCAGGTGGTGCGCTCACGCCCGGAGTTCTCGACGATGGAACGGGCGAGGTAGTCGAAATCTTCGTTGCTGATACCGCAGGCGTCACGCACCATCTCGGGTGTGTAGCGCGCGTAATGCCGCTTGAGGATTTGGAATACCGTCCGCGGGTGCTGCAGGGTTTCGTCACGCTGCACTCGAGCGTGCGGTAGCGGTGGTCCACCGCTGCCATGTTCGTCACCCGCCGCGCGCGCCGACGCGGTTTCGCCGTGTTCGTGGCCGCTGACAGGTTCCATGGGGCTGCCGTCGTCTTCGGCGTAACCCCACGTTGTCGGATCGTACTGGCCGGTCTCGGGATCAAAGCCGGAGAACAGACCGCCGAGATCCTCAGTGTCGCGGAAGTTCTCGTTGATCAGCGTGGCCGCGTTCGTGTAAGGGACGACGTAGTCGGAGAACCACAGGTCATTGGCGAGGACGTGGTTGATGAGCGCACCGAGCAACACCACATCCGACCCAGCCCTGATCGGGATGTGCTTGTCCGACACCGCCGAGGTGCGGGTGAAGCGCGGATCGACGTGGATCACCCGCGCGCCACGGGCCCTGGCCTCCTCGACCCACTGGAACCCGACGGGATGGCACTCGGCCATGTTCGAGCCCTGGATGACGATGCAATCGGCGTTCGCCATGTCTTGCAGTGATTGGGTGGCGCCGCCGCGCCCGAAGGAGGCTCCCAGACCGGGAACCGTGGAAGAGTGTCAAATACGAGCTTGGTTCTCGATCTGAATAGCTCCCGCGGCGGTGAAGAGCTTCTTGATCAGGTAATTCTCTTCGTTGTCCAAGGTCGCACCGCCGAGTGCGGCGATGCCCATGGTGCGGCGTAGCAGGTTGCCCTTCTTGTCGATGTCCTGCCATGTGTGCCGGCGGGACTCGATGAAGCGGTCGGCGATCATGTCGATCGCGGTGTCTAGTTCGAGCGGCTGCCATTCGGTCGCGCGCGGCGGGCGGTACAGCACCTGCAGCTGCCGACCCGGCGAATTGACCAGCTGTTCGCTTGCGGAACCCTTGGGGCACAGTCGACCTCGTGAGATAGGCGAGTCAGGGTCGCCC
>DASYBR010000169.1:0-2008 GCA_036500645.1 Mycobacterium sp.
TCGGGGCCGGGGTTTCTCGCGCGGGTGCGTGCGCTACTTTCGACGCGACGCAATTGGCGCATCGGGCCGATCTCCACGAGGAGTGAATTGACGTGAGCACGACACCCCTGAAGGTTGCCGTCACCGGCGCTGCCGGCCAGATTGGTTATAGCCTGCTGTTTCGCCTGGCGAGCGGCTCGCTGTTGGGTCCTGACCGCCCGATCGAGCTGCGGCTGTTGGAGATCGAGCCGGCCCTCAAAGCGCTCGAGGGCGTTGTGATGGAGCTCGACGACTGCGCGTTCCCGCTGCTGTCAGGGGTGCAGATTGGCGCGGACCCGAACAAGATCTTCGACGGCGTGCACCTGGCGCTGCTGGTCGGCGCCCGGCCGCGCGGCCCGGGCATGGAGCGCGGGGACCTGCTGGAGGCCAACGGCGCGATCTTCACCGCGCAGGGCAAGGCGCTGAACTCCGTCGCCGCCGACGACGTCCGCGTCGGTGTTACCGGCAACCCGGCCAACACCAACGCGCTGATCGCGATGACCAACGCGCCCGACATTCCGCACGAGCGGTTCTCGGCGTTGACCCGTTTGGACCACAACAGGGCGATCTCGCAGCTGGCTCACAAGACGGGCGCCCACGTCAGCGACATCAAGAAGATCACCATCTGGGGTAACCACTCGGCAACCCAGTACCCCGACATCTTCCACGCCGAGATCAAGGGCAAGAACGCCGCCGAGGTGGTCAACGACCAGTCCTGGATCGAGAACGACTTCATCCCCACCGTCGCCAAGCGCGGCGCGGCGATCATCGATGCCCGCGGCGCGTCGTCGGCCGCCTCGGCCGCATCGGCAACCATCGACGCCGCACGGGACTGGTTGCTCGGCAGCCCGAAGGACGATTGGGTGTCGATGGCCGTGGTGTCCGACGGCTCCTATGGCGTGCCCGAGGGCCTGATCTCCTCGTTCCCGGTCACCACGAAGGACGGCAACTGGACGATCGTCACCGGCCTGGACATCGACGACTTCTCCCGCGGCCGGATCGACAAATCGACTGCCGAGCTCGCCGACGAGCGGGAAGCCGTCACCGGCCTGGGCCTGATCTGACCCGGCTCGATGCGGCCTGCGGCCGAGGCTGTCGAATAGGACTACTACCGAGTAGTCAGTACGCTGGGCGGCGTGTCTGAATTGGTTGAATCGATACAGACCCGCACCGAGCAGGGCGCTATCACCGACGCGGAGATCTTCGACGCGCATTCGGGCGGCAAGCTTTCCGTCGGCCTGACGACGGCGCTGGATACCCAGCGCTCGTTGTCGATCGCCTACACCCCGGGTGTTGCACAGGTCAGCCGGGCAATCGCCGGCGATCACACTCTGGCCGCCCGCTACACGTGGTCGGGCCGGTTGGTGGCCGTGGTCAGCGACGGCAGCGCGGTCCTTGGCCTGGGTGACATCGGGCCGGCGGCGTCGTTGCCGGTGATGGAAGGCAAATGCGGGCTGTTCAAGGAGTTCGCCGGGCTGGATGCCATCCCGCTGGTGCTGGACACCAAGGATCCCGACGAGATCGTCGAAACGCTGGTGCGGCTTCGTCCGACATTCGGCGCGGTCAACCTCGAGGACATCGCCGCGCCGCGTTGCTTTGAGATCGAACGTCGGCTCATCGAGGCGCTGGACTGCCCGGTGATGCACGACGACCAGCACGGCACCGCGATCGTTGTGCTGGCCGCGCTGATGGGTGCTGCCGCAGCCCTCGACCGCGACATGACCGCGCTGCGGATCGTCGTCTCCGGCGCCGGGGCAGCGGGTATCGCATGCGCTAATTTGCTTCAAACCAAGGGTGTTTCGGACATCACCGTGCTCGACTCGCGCGGCATTCTGCATCGTGGCCGCGGCGACATGAACACCGCGAAAGCCGAACTCGCCGAACGCACCAACCCGCTCGACCGCACCGGCGGCATGGTCGAGGCGCTGGAGGGTGCCGATGTTTTCCTCGGGGTCTCCGGCGGTGTGGTTCCGGAGGAGCTGATCGCGAC
>DASYBR010000170.1:0-6465 GCA_036500645.1 Mycobacterium sp.
CGCCCGCCACGACTTCCTGCAAGCCGCGTCGTACTTGGTGGTGGGCGCCGCCGCGGCGGCCATGCTGCATGTGGTCGTGCCGGCCTGGGTTTTCGAGCATCTGGCGGCCGACCCGATCCTCGGGGTGGCGTCAATGGCCTCGCTGGCGGTGGTGCTTGCCCTGTGCTCGGAAGCGGACGCGTTTGTCGCCGCGAGCATGACGATGGTGCCGCTGCTGCCGCGCCTGGTGTTCCTGGTGGTCGGCCCGGCCGTCGACGTGAAACTGTTCGCAATGCAGGCGGGCCTGTTCGGCCGCGCCTTCGCGGCACGCTTCGCGCCATGTACGTTCCTGGTCGCAACGGCGAGCGCCTCTGTGATCGGTCTGCTCGTTCTCGGGGGCGGATAAGGCGATGACCCGCGAGACCGAGAACACCGTCTTGCTGTTGGTGGGCGTGAGCATGGTCATGATCACCGTGTCCGGCGCGTTCACCCGCTACGTCAAACCGGGACTACTGCCGTGGCTGATCGTGTCGGCGGTGCTGCTCATCGGTTTGGCGCTGGTGGTGATCGTGGGCGACATACGCCGAGGCGGCCCCCGGGCCGAGCACGGGACCGACGATCACGGCCACCTGCACTCCCATCGGGCCGGCATCGTGTGGCTGCTCGTCGTCCCCATCCTGGTCTTGATCTTCGTCACGCCCCCGGCGCTGCGACCCTCGGCAGCCGCCCCGTCCGTGACATCGGTGTCCAATGATGTTCTGAAACGGGCGTTTCCGCCGTTGCCACCGGGCCCGGCTCCCGACGTGTCGCTGCCGGAGGTGCTGATGCGCGCGGCGCACGACACCACCGGTTCGTTGACGAATCGAACGATCACGGTGACCGGCTTCGTCCTCAACGAGGCGCAGGGCGTGGACCTCGGCCGCATCGTCATCATTTGTTGTGCCGCCGACGCACAGCTGGCCCGCGTCCATCTGCGTGGCCCGGCCGCCGACGGCGCCGCGGGGCTGCCGGACAACACGTGGCTTCGGGTCGAAGGGAAGGTCATACCTGCTCCGCGGCAACCGAATTCAGCGGCGATTCCGACCTTGCAGGCGACCGCGGTGACTCGTATCGACGCCCCGGCCAACCCGTACGATTATCCGCACTGATCAGCCGGCGGCCTTTCAATTGCTGCGGTTGCGCCTGTGTGTCCAAAGCTGATGTCGGCCAAGCTGATTGGGAACCGGAGTGTCCTCCCACTGCCCCTGCTCCAGCCATTCGCGCAGGGCCGCCGCCTGACCGTTGTCGGTGATGGGTCCGATCCAGTGGGGTGGTCCACAGGCCACCCGGTCGTTCGTGCAGGGCTGAACCACGGCCATCACACCGCATCCGGTCGGGCGGGACGCGCAGGTGAGGGGCCCAAGCATGCACGCGGCGGAGACGAGCATGGCGTGCGGACAGCGCCGGATGGTGGGACGGAGTTCGTCGACCACCGAGAGGTGGACATCGGCTGCACAGGCGGCGCAGACGATGACGGTGAACGGGCGGTCGGTGCCGCGGTGTGCGGAGGTCAACGCGACGTGCCCTGTCCGGGATAGGGCAGCAGCGCCATTTCGCGCGCGTTCTTGATGGCCGTCGCGACCTGTCGCTGCTGCTGAACCGTGAGGCCGGTGACGTGACGCGAGCGGATCTTGCCGCGTTCGGAGATGAAGACGCGAAGGGACGAGGTGTCCTTGTAATCGACCACTTTCAGTCCGAGGCTGGCGAGCAGGTTCTTCTTCACAGCCCGCACGCCCGTCGGGCCGGGACGGCGCGGACGCTGAGGTTTCTTGGCCATCACCAGCTCGACTTCCGAATGCCGGGTAGCTGCCCGGCGTGGGCCAGTTCGCGAACCCGCACCCGGGACAGTCCGAACTTGCGTAGATGCCCGCGTGGACGTCCGTCCACGGCGTCGCGGTTGCGCACCCGCACCGCACTGGCATCGCGGGGCTGGCGGGCCAACTCGCTTTGTGCCGCCGTCCGCTGTGCAACGGTGCTCGCCGGTGAGCGGATGATCCGCTTTAGCTCGGCGCGGCGTTGGGCGTAGCGCGCGACGATCTCGCGGCGCCGTTCGTTCTTGACGATCTTCGACTTCTTGGCCATGCTCAGCGCTCCTCTCGGAAGTCGACGTGCCGACGGATCACCGGGTCGTACTTGCGCAGCACCAGCCGGTCGGGGTCGTTGCGCCGGTTCTTGCGGGTCACGTAGGTGTATCCGGTTCCTGCCGTGGAACGCAGCTTGACGATGGGACGGATCTCGTTGCGCGCCATCAGATCCGCTGCCCCTGGCGGCGCAACCGGGCCACCACGGCCTCGATGCCGTCGCGGTCGATGACTTTGATGCCCTTGGCGCTGACCCGCAGCCGAATCCGGCGGCCCTCCGACGGCAGGTAGTACGTCTTGAGCTGGATGTTGGGGGACCAGCGTCGACGGGTTCGGCGGTGGGAATGCGATACCGCGTTACCGAAACCCGGTGTCCTGCCGGTCACCTGGCAATGGGCGGACACAAGCGCCTCCTAGCAGCTTACTGAAAATCATTTTCGACAAGGCTCGTAAAAGACGGTACCGTACGGAGAGCTGATATGAAAACGATTATCAATAAGGAGGACGATGCGCACGCCCGTCATCCTGGTCGCAGGCCAGCAGGACACCGATCCGGTCGTGGGTGCGCTACTGCAAACCCCGGGGACGTTGGTCGTGGAGCACCGTTTCGACGGTCACGTGGTGCGCCGGACCATGGTGACCCTGCAACATGGGGTCTTGACGACGGCCGAGCATCCGCTGGAACTTGCTCACGGGTGTGTGTCGTGCACCATCCGCAACGACCTGATGGTCTTGCTGCGGCAACTGCACCGCCGCGACGACGTTGCGCGTGTCGTGGTTCACCTGGCGCCGTGGCTGGAACCCGAACCGATCTGTGTCGCAATTGACCATGTCCGGGTGCGCGTGGCGCCGGGATACGTCGACGGGCCTGCCGCCCTGGATGTCTCGATCGCCGCGGTGGTGACTTGTGTCGATTCGCCGGTGTGGATGAAGCAGGCGCTCGGTGAAGACGACCTCGATGACGGACGCACCCAGGCGCAGGTCGTGGTCGGGCAGGCCGAATTCGCCGACGTGGTTGTCCTCAACCGCCCTCAGCCTTTCGTGGCCGCCGTGCTGCGTCGACTGTCGCCGCGGGCGCGCGTTCGAGTGGGCGCGGACGGTATCGAGGACGCGCTCTGCAATTTGTACCGCGATGCACGACGGGGCCGAAGCGATGATCCGCATGGTCCGTTGCTGGCCGGGCAGCCACCCCTGGACTCCCGCGGGCCGATCAGCCTGGTCGAGTTCAATGCCCGACGCCCCTTCCATCCGCGGCGTCTCCACGACAGCCTGGATGTGTTGCTAGACGGCGTGATTCGCGCTCGGGGACGGTTCTGGCTGGCCAGCCGACCCGAACATGCACTGTGGTTGGAATCGGCCGGTGGCGGGGTGGGGGTCAGTTCGGCCGGCAAGTGGCTCGCGGCCCTCACGCCATCGGAGTTGGCCGGCATCGATCCAGAACGACGTGCCTTCGCCGAGCTGGGGTGGGACGAACGCAACGGCGACCGGCACACGGCACTGACCATTCTGGTATGCGGCGCGAAGCCCGACGACATCCAAGCTGCCCTGCAGGGCGCACTGCTCACCGACGAAGAGCTTCTCTTCCCGCCCGACTGGTTCAGCAACGACGACCCGTTCGGCGACTGGCACGAAGACCCGTGCGCCGGCCCGGCGGAAGCCGGGGACAGCACGCCCGCCCACCACAGTTCAGACGGAGACCGCTGATGAAACCCGACATTCATCCCGATTACCACCCCGTCGTCTTCCAGGACGCCACGACCGGCGCGACCTTCTTGACCCGTTCGACTCTCACCAGTTCGCGCACAATCGAGTGGGAGACGCCGCAGGGGATACGCTCGTATCCACTTGTGGTCGTTGAGGTCACCTCGGATTCGCACCCGTTCTGGACGGGCGGGCGCCGGATCGTCGACACCGCCGGACAGGTGGAGAAGTTCCACCGCCGCTACGGCCGTCAACGGGTCGGTGAGGCGCCGAAATAAACCGAACTAACGCAGCATCGCGTCCCAGTGGGCGAGGGCATCGACCGCGGTCGCCGAGTTGACGTCGCCGCTCACCAGGTCGAGTAACGCGCGGGATACCCCGCCGAGCCCGACTCCGCTGGCCCGCACGACACCGGTGATCTCGGTCAATGCCTCCTCCGCCGAGCAGCGCCGGATACCCATCAGGGCCCCGATCGCCTGGTCGATCTCGCGACGGGAGCGGTGTTCGGCGGGGTGGTAGCTGTGGTAGTGGATCATCGTCAGTCCTTGAATTGCGGTTCGTGGCCAGGTGTTTCAGCTTCAGTGCGCGTGAGCGACGCTCCACGGGGGGAGAGGATCGGCGTAGGCGACCCAGCCCCGCGGGCCTTCGGCCCATTCGGTATCGGTCAGCAACGCCGCCTCCATCAGGCCGAGAATCCGTTCGTGGTTTAACTTTACGCCGATGAACACGATTTCCTGGCCGGGTGGGAAGTCGGCCGTGGACCAGTACTGCGCCGGGTCGATCGCCAGGTTCGGTCCGGCCTGCGACCAGATCGCCGCCAGCTCCGGCCGGCTGGCGATCCAGCAGAAACCCTTGCTGCGCAACAACCCGTGCAGCCTCTCGAGCGCCGCATGCAGACGCTGCGGGTGAAACGGGCGCCGGGCCCGGAACGTCACGCTGCTGATGCCGTACTCCTCGGTCTCCGGCGCATGTCCGTTGGCGAGTTCCTCAACCCAGCCCGGTGACTCGGCGGCCAGCTCGGGGTCGAACAGCCCGGTGTCCAGCACCTCTGACAGCGCGATGCGGCTGTAATCGGTGGGGATGATCTTCGCCGTCGGGTTCAGGCGCCGCAGCACCGCCGCCACCGTCGCGTTGGTCTTCTCGCTGACGACGTCCGTCTTGTTGAGCAGGATGACGTCGGCGAACTCCACCTGATCGACGAGCAGGTCGGCGATGGTGCGGACGTCGACGACTCCGGCGCCGAGGTCGCGGGCGGCCAGTGCCTCGCCGCGCGCAAGCTCGCGCAGAAACGTCGACGCGTCGACCACCGTCACCATGGTGTCCAGTCGCGCAACCTGACTCAGGCTGAATCCGTTCTCGAATTCCCAGCTGAAGCTGGCGGCGACGGGCATGGGTTCGGAGATGCCCGTCGACTCGATCAGCAGGTAATCGAACCGGCCCTCACCCGCCAGTCGGGCAACCGATTCGATGAGGTCTTCGCGCAGCGTGCAACAGATGCAGCCGTTGGTCAGCTCGACCAATTTCTCCTCGGTGCGGTCGAGGTGGCCGGCCCCGGCGACGAGTGCGGCATCGATATTGACCTCGCTCATGTCGTTGACGATCACCGCGACGCGGCGGCCCTCCCGGTTAGCCAGGACATGGTTGAGCAACGTCGTTTTCCCCGCTCCGAGGAAACCGGACAGCACGGTGACGGGGATGAGGTGAGAGCTGGGTAGCTGCATAGTACTTAATGATAATGATTTTCATTAAAGACGCAAAAGCATTGGCGGAGCGGATATCCAGAAGGTCGTCCGATAACGCAGGCGATGATGATGACGGGCAAACTTCCGGCGGTCACTAGCCCGAACCGCGCGAGCGACGCCGGGAGAAACTCGGCTAGTGTCGGTCAGGTGCGTAGCGATGGCGATACCTGGGACATCACAACGAGTGTCGGCTCCACGGCGTTATTCGTAGCGACCGCGCGAGCGCTAGAGGCGCAAAAACCCGACCCGCTGGCCGTGGATCCCTATGCCGAGCTCTTCTGCCGTGCCGTGGGTGGTCCGGCGGCCGCCGTCCTCGACGGGAAAGAGCCCGACCACCCGCTGAAAACCGCCGACTTCGGCGAGCACTTCGTCAATTTCCAGGGCGCCCGCACCAAGTACTTCGACGAATATTTCGGCCGGGCGGCCGAGGCGGGTGTGCGGCAGGTGGTCATCTTGGCGGCGGGACTGGACTCTCGCGCCTACCGCTTGGACTGGCCGGCCGGGACGACGATCTTCGAGCTGGACCGTCCGCAGGTCCTCGAGTTCAAGCGTGAGGTGCTTGCCGGGCACGGCGCCCAACCGCGCGCCGAGCGCCGGGAAATCGCGGTCGATCTGAGAGAGGACTGGCCGCAGGCGTTGCGGGATGGCGGCTTTGATCCAGCAAAGCCGTCGGCGTGGATTGCCGAGGGCCTGCTGATCTACCTCCCGGCCGCCGCACAGGAGCAGCTGTTCACCGGCATCGACGGCCTGGCGGCCCGTGGCAGCCACGTCGCCGTCGAAGACGGTGCCCCGCTTGATCCGGACGAATTCCAGGCCAAGCTCGAGGAAGAACGCGCAGCGATGGCCGAAGGCGCCGAAGACCGCCCGTTCTTCCAGTTGGTTTACAACGAGCAGTGCGCGCCGGCCACCGAATGGTTCGGCCG
>DASYBR010000171.1:0-3711 GCA_036500645.1 Mycobacterium sp.
GGTGATACGCATCTTGCTCATGTTGGTGGCGTCCCCGATGCGCTGGCGCAGGCGAGGATCTCGATCCAGCTTCTCCTGCCAGACCTCCTCCGGCTGCGCCCGGAACCGCGGAATGTCCTTCGAATCGCACATGTGCACGACCGTCGCCCGGCCGGCCGGACAGCTGGGCAACACCAGGGCCATGTTGCCCTCGGCCCGGTAGATCTCGTCGGCGTCTTGCCCGTCAGCCCCGATCGGATCGTCGACGTACCGAAACGCAAAGCCACGATGGTTCTTCGACCCGCGATACGGCTGCCATACCCCCAGCGCCGCCGCGATCCGCGATCGGCGCCCGTCGGCACCGACGACCACCGGCGCATGAATCTCGTGCACCTCGTCAGCGGCCCCGCTGACGCGGTATCGGATCCCTGCGACCCGTTCGCCCTGCCACACCACGTCTTCGACGCCGCAGCGTTCGCGCACATCCACGCCGGCGGCCCGCGCGGTATCGACCAGTTGTACATCGAGTTGGATGCGCGGTATGCACATGCCGTAGTCGATGCCCATGAACTCATGGAAGCGTTCCCGGAACGACACCGGCCCGTCGTTGACTGCTAGGTAGCGAGGCTTTGCCGGACCCAACGCCAGCACCCGATCCAGAGCTCCCATCATCAGCAGTTCCTGAATACCGCTGGGAACCAGCGCGTGGGTGCTCAACGTGTCTGACGGGAAGCGGACCTTATCCAGCACGACCACCCGCAGCCCCGCCCGGACCAGCGGAATAGCGGTTGCCGTACCTGCCAGCCGGGCACCGACGATCACCACATCGGTCTCTTCGATCGTCGCTGGCAACTGGTCGTTGCTCCGGGCCACGATTACCCAACCTCCACTCGCCGCGCCGCATGGGTCAACCGATTGACACCAACGGCTTCTCCCACCGTCCTGCAATCAAGTGTGCTGACGGGACCGTTGCGAGCGCGCCACCCTTTCGGGTGACATCATCCCGCCCGAAGGAGGTGGTCTGGATGACGTGCCATCCGAATGTGGCTGGAAAAACCCTCCTAAGGGGGACGAACGAAACCCGGGACCGCCGTTACGGTGACCGCACGCCGCCGGACGCGCGGCCGAAGGGACGTGACCATGACGCTCACCGCCGCAGACCTTGCCGCCTACCCGGCCCGCTATTTTGCCGCCTGGAGCCAGCGTGATGTCGCGGTTGCGTTGAAAGTGATCGCCGACGAGGTCGACTGGCAGGATCCCGCGCTGCCCGAACCGATCACCAATCGCGAAGGCGCCGCAGGCTTCTTCGCCGCGGCGTGGTCCGGCTTTCCCGATCTGAAGTTCCATCCTTTGGGGGAGCCGCTGGTCGACGCGGCCAACCGGCGTGTCTCACACGAATGGCGGATGGTAGGGACTCACACCGGCGAAGGGTTTCCCCCGGGAGTGCCGCCCACGGGACGTCCGTTCGACGTCACCGGGACCGACGTCTGGCAGGTCGACGACGACGGCAGGGCGGCCTCCGTGCATGCCTACTGGAACGTCGCGACATTAATGGCGCAACTCGGCCTGGCCTGACCACGCCGTCGACGGCCGGAAACAGAAGGAGACTGTGTGCAGGCCGTCGTGCTTCGCGAGTTCGGTGGCCCCGGGGTGCTGCGGCCCGGCGCCTTCCCCGACCCGCCCGAGCAGCCCGGTTGGGTGGTAGTCAAATTGCGTGCCGCAGCGTTGAATTGGCACGACGTACTGGTTCGGCAGGGCCGCTACGCTTCGCCGCTGCCGCACGTGATCGGCGCCGACGGGGCGGGGGTGCGATGCGATACGGGCGAGGAAGTCGTGATCATTCCTTCGGTGCACTGGGGTGACTGCGACGACGCCCCCGCGCCTGGTTGGTCCATTCTGGGCGACCACTCCCCCGGGACCTACGCGGAATTGGTGAGTGTCCCGGAGGATTGCCTAGCGCCCAAGCCGCAGGGATACAGCTGGCTGCAAGCCGCGGCGCTGCCGCTGGTTGGCCTGACTACCTATCGCGCGCTGTTCACCCGGGGCCGGTTGCGGGCGGGTGAAACGATGCTTGTCCTGGGTGCCGGTGGCGGAATCGCCACCATGGCGGTGCTACTGGCCGCACATGTGGGCGCGTCGATCGCCGTCACGTCGTCGGCACCCGACAAGATCGCCCGCGCCGTCGCCGAAGGCGCCTTTGACGGTGTGCTGCACCGTGATCCCGATTGGCCCGAGCAGGCTCGTGCCCTGTCCCCCAATGGCACCGGATTCGACCTAGTGCTCGACCCGGTTGGCCGCTGGGCCGAGTCGGTGCGTGCGTTGCGCCCCGGGGGGCGACTGGTGGTGCTGGGCGCCAGTGCCGGCGAGAGCGCCATCATGGACGTGCGGCGGTTTTATTTCGGGCAATACGACCTCCTGGGCACGACGATGGGCAGCAGCCGCGACTTCAAGAGTCTGCTGAATCTGCTGGCCGAACGCCGCATACCGCCTCCACTCATCGACCGCACATTTGCGTTGGACGACGCGGCGCAAGCCCATGCGCACCTCGAATCGTCAAGTGGATTCGGGAAAACCGTACTGGAGCACCCATGACCGAAAAGCCCCTTGTCGATTACCACAAGCGACCCGTGCGTCCGGACACCGATGCGCCCTCGGCGGCCTATCTGATCCTTGACGATCCGAAGCGGCGCAACGCACTGTCGGACACACTGCTCGACCAGCTGATGGAATCACTCGCCCGCGCCGCGGACGATCCCGACGTGCGGGTGATCGTCTTGACGTCCTCGCACGAACGCGTGTTCTCCTCAGGTGGAAACCTCGACGCATTCGCCGATACGCGCCCAACCATCACGAAATACGCTGGGCTCAAACGGTTTCCCGATCTGTTCCGGACGTTGACCTCCATCGGTAAACCCGTAATATGCGCCGCGAACGGCGACGTGCTCGCCGGGGCACTCGGGATCGCGCTGGCGTGCGACTTGGTGATCGCCAAGGAGTCGGTGCGGCTGGGTTGCCCCGAGATCAACGTTGGCGCCTTTCCATTCATGATCTCAGCACTCATCTTCCGGGCCACCGGTCGGCTGATAGCCAACGACCTGATGATGACGGGTCGGCTGCTCTCCGCCACGGAAGCCGCCGACGCCGGGTTGGTGAACCGGGTCGTTCCCGATGCGGAGTTCGACGAGGCCGTGCAGGCCTGGGTCGCCACCATCGCCGAGAAGTCGCCGCTGCTGCTGGGACTCGGCAAGAAGGCCTTGGCAGCCACGCGCGACCTACCGCTGGATGCCGCACTGGACTACCTGCAGGCCCAGCTCGCGCTTGCGTTCACCACCGATGACCTCGCCGAAGGTGTCCGTGCCTTCAAGGAGAAACGGCCTCCGGTATGGCACAACACATGAAGTCGACGGTCTTGCAGTTTTGGTCTGACCATAATAACGTTTTCCCGAGACTTCGCAGAGGGTGAATACGATGACGCCGGGAAAACACACGGACCGATATGCGGCCGATGCCATTCGCGCCCACCGCGATGCCGGTCTGTGGGGCGACGAAACCCTGTTCGACCTGCTGGTCGAACAGGTCGAACAACGTCCTGACAAGGTCTTCGCCACCGACGGTCAGCGCTCGCTGACCTACCGCGAAATCCACGAGTCCGTCTTGCGGCTGGCCGCGGGTTTTCATGAGCGTGGCTGGCGTGCCGGCGACACGGTCGCGATCCAGCTACCGAACTGGGTG
>DASYBR010000172.1:0-3084 GCA_036500645.1 Mycobacterium sp.
CAACTTGAAAATTTACCCTTCCGTTATTGACGCGACCTCAAGTATTTGCTGAGCCGCCAGGGCCGGCGTCAATTCTCCAGCCAACACCTGGCGCTCCACCTCGGCGCGGGCTTTGCGTACCGCGGGGTTGGACAGCACTCGGTCCAGGACCGTGTCGCGGACCATCTGCCAGGTCCAGTCGACCTGCTGGGTTCGTCGCCGCGCCTCGAACTCCCCCGCCTCGCTAAGTACCTCCCGATGGCGCTCGACGGTCTCCCAAAGCTCTTCCAGTCCGGCCCCTTCCAAAGCACTCATGGTCAGAACCGGTGGACGCCAAAGAGTTTTGCGCGGGTAGATCAACCGGATCACTCCGGAGAGCTCGCGTGCGGCCTTGCGCGCCTCGCGCACGTGCTCGCCGTCGGCCTTGTTCACCACGACGATGTCGGCAAGCTCCAGCACGCCTTTCTTGATGCCCTGCAGCTGATCACCGGTGCGCGCCAGGGTTAGGAACACGAACGTGTCGACCATATTGGCCACCGCCACCTCGGATTGGCCGACGCCGACGGTCTCCACCAGGATCACGTCGAACCCGGCGCCCTCCAACAGCACGATGGTTTCCCGAGTGGCCTTCGCCACCCCGCCGAGCGTGCCCGATGTCGGCGAGGGGCGGATGTAGGCGTCGGGATGGGTTGCCAGCTGCGGCATCCGGGTCTTGTCGCCCAGGATCGATCCGCCGGTGCGGGTCGACGACGGGTCGACGGCCAACACCGCCACCCGATGGCCCCGGCGGATCAGGGACATGCCGAGCGCTTCGATGGTGGTCGACTTGCCTACCCCGGGAACCCCGGTGATGCCGACATGATGGGCGTTTCCGGCGTCGGGCATCAGCGCCAGCAGCAATTGCTGGGCCTGCTCGCGATGGTCGGGACGGGTGGACTCGACCAATGTGATCGCCCGCGGCAACGCCGCACGGTCCCGGCTGCGGACCGCAGCCGCGAGTTCCTCGATGCTGTCGCCGTTCCCAGTGGCCATGCGGCTACAGGGTGTACCCGAGACGCTCGGCCAGCTTCTTCAGCAGATCGATTGCGGCGTCCGCGATTACCGTGCCCGGTGGGAAGATCGCGGTGGCTCCGGCCGCATACAGCTCATCAAAGTCGCCCGGCGGGACGACCCCGCCGACCACGATCATGATGTCCGGCCGGCCCACCTCGGCCAACGCGTCGCGCAGTGCGGGCACCAGGGTCAGGTGACCGGCCGCCAGCGAGGACACCCCCACCACGTGCACGTCGTTGTCAGACGCTTGGCGCGCCACCTCGTCCGGTGTGGAGAACAGCGCGCCGACGTCGACATCGAATCCGATGTCCGCGAACGCCGTTGCGATCACCTTCTGCCCGCGATCGTGGCCGTCCTGGCCCATCTTGGCCACCAGGATTCTGGGGCGGCGACCGTCGGCCTCGGCGAACTTCTCGACGAGTTCGGTGGCGGTGACCATGTTGGCGGCCTTTCCAGCTTCGTCGCGATAGACCCCGGCGATGGTACGGATCTCGGCCTGGTGGCGCCCGTACACCTTCTCCAGCGCATCGGAGATCTCCCCGACGGTGGCCTTGGCCCGAGCCGCATCGATGGCCAATGCCATTAAGTTGTTGCCCAGGCCGTCTTCACCCCCGCGGCCATGCGCGGCAGCGGCACGCGACAATTCGGCCAAGGCGGCCTCAACTGCCGCCTGGTCCCGATTTGCCCGCAGCTCTTGCAGTTTCGCCAGCTGTTCGGCTCGCACCCGGCTGTTCTCGACCTTGAGGACCTCGACCTCCTGGTCCTCTTCGACCTGGTATTTGTTCACCCCGATCACCGGCTGGTTCCCGGAGTCGATGCGGGCCTGGGCGCGTGCGGCCGCCTCCTCGATGCGCAGCTTCGGAATCCCATCGCTGATCGCCTGCGCCATGCCGCCGTGCTCCGTGACCTCGGCGATGTGGGCCCGCGCCCGCTGCGCAAGCTGATAGGTCAGCCACTCCACGTAGTAGGAGCCCGCCCACGGATCGATCGGCCTGGTCGTGCCCGACTCCTGCTGCAGCAGCAGCTGAGTATTGCGGGCGATGCGCGCGGAGAAGTCTGTCGGCAGCGCCAGCGCCTCGTCGAGTGCGTTGGTGTGCAGCGACTGGGTATGGCCCTGGGTTGCGGCCATCGCCTCGATGCAGGTCCGCGCGACGTTGTTGAAGGCGTCCTGCGCGGTGAGCGACCAGCCTGAGGTCTGCGAATGTGTGCGCAGCGACAGCGATTTGGCACTCTTCGGGTTGAACTGCGCGACCAGCTCGCTCCACAGCAGCCGGCCCGCCCGCAGCTTGGCTACCTCCATGAAGAAGTTCATCCCGATGCCCCAGAAGAAGGACAGCCGCGGCGCGAACTTGTCGATGTCCAGCTCGGCGTCCAAGCCCGCCTTGATGTAGTCGACGCCGTCGGCCAGCGTGTAAGCAAGTTCCAAATCTGCTGTGGCGCCGGCCTCTTGGATGTGATAGCCGGAGATCGAGATCGAGTTGAACTTCGGCATGTTGGCGCTGGTGTAACCGAAGATGTCGGAGATGATGCGCATCGACGGCTTGGGCGGATAGATGTAGGTGTTGCGGACCATGAACTCTTTGAGGATGTCGTTCTGGATGGTGCCGGCCAGCTTCTCCGGCGGCACGCCCTGCTCCTCGGCGGCTACCACATAGAGCGCCAGGATTGGCAGCACCGCCCCGTTCATGGTCATCGACACCGAGACCGTCGACAGGTCGATGCCGTCAAACAGCTGCCGCATGTCGAGAATGGAATCGATTGCCACACCAGCCATTCCGACGTCGCCCTGCACTCGGGGATGGTCGGAGTCGTAGCCGCGGTGGGTGGCCAGGTCGAAGGCCACCGACAGCCCCTTCTGGCCGGCGGCGAGGTTGCGGCGGTAGAACGCGTTGGATTCCGCGGCGGTGGAGAACCCGGCGTATTGGCGGATTGTCCAGGGTTGGTTGACATACATCGTCGGATACGGGCCGCGGACAAACGGCGGCTCGCCGGGGAAACTGTTCAGCGGATAGCCGTCCGCCTCGACGGCCGCACGATCCGCGGCGATGTATA
>DASYBR010000173.1:0-6211 GCA_036500645.1 Mycobacterium sp.
GCGCACGGCATGGATGAAATTGCCCGCCACGTAAGCCGGTTCGCCCGCCTGGAGGTCGGGCAGCTGACGCAGCAACTCGCCGAAGAGGGCGCGCAGTTGCGCCCGGGCGACATGAGCACCGAGGCAAAAGTGCAGTCCGCCGCCACCGAAACCAAGGTGCGGATTGGGATCACGGCTGAGGTTCAATCGCTCGGGGTGGACGAACACCTCGGTGTCCCAATTGCCCGAAGAGTAAAACATCACCACCTTCTCCCCCGCCAGGATCTTCTGACCGCCCAGGTCGAAATCCGTTGCAGCCGTGCGGCGGAAGGTCATCACCGGGGTAGCCCAACGAATGAATTCCTCGACCGCCGAGCCGATCCGCTCCTCGAAAGCCGCCAGCAACCAAGCCTTCTGGTCTCCGAAGTCGGTGAGCGCTTTCATGGCGTGGCTGGCGGTCTGGCGAGTGGTGTCGTTTCCGGCCACGGCGAGAAGCACGAAAAAGGCGGCCACATCCGCGTCGGACAGCCGGTCGCCGTCGACCTCGGCGGTCACCAGGCTGCTGAAGAGGTCATCACCGGGGTTTTCGCGGCGCGACGCGGCCAGCGAGTTGGCCACCTGATGGAGATACATCTGGTTCTCGACCAGCACTTCCAGCAGGTTGCGCCCGTTCAGGTAGGCCGGGTCGGCGTAGGACACCAGCGCGTCCGCCGCGGTTGCCACCTGCTGGCGCTCGGACGCCGGAATCCCCATCATGTCCGACAGCGTCCGGATGGGCAGTTCCTTGGCGCAATGCTGCACGAAGTCGGCACCGGTGCCGGCGGCCCGCAGCTCCTCGACGATGGTCTTGGCGTTCGACCTGATCGAGTCCTCGATCCGGCGGACCTGCCTCGGGGTGAACGCGGCCTGGGCGAGCTTGCGCAGCTTGGTGTGTCGCGGCGGGTCCATCGCCAGGAATGATTGCGACGCTTCGAGCAATTCGACGGGAATGTTCTCAAACATCACCCCATTGCCGGACAGGAAGACCTCGTTGTTGCGGCTGACGGTAGCGATGTCGGAGCGTCGGGTGACCGCCCAGTAGCCGGGGTCGGCGGGGTCGTGCATCACAGCGTCTTCGACAGGCGGATGCCAGCTGACCGGACGCTCGGCGCGCAGCACGGCGAACGAACGTTCCCGGTCGGCCGCGGTCGTGGACCAGAACGCTCGCGAGGACAGATCGATCGCGTCGTAGGCACGGCTGCCTGGTTTACCGGTCGTCACTGTCATCGTTGCTCCTCCCGTCACGTATGACCCCAGTCACACTCGACCGACGATATGCCTAGACACAGTGTCTAGTCAATATGTCTTCTCATCGGCTATGCTCTGCGAATGCCGTCGGTAACGCGCAAACCGCAGGGTCAGCGTGGGCTGGGCCGCGAGCAACGGCGCGAGCAGATGGAGCGCCGCCTGCTGGACGCGACCGAACGGCTGATGCGCGACGGCGCCAGTTTCACCGAGCTCAGCGTCGACCGACTGTCGGGCGAGGCCGGCATTTCCCGCGCCAGCTTCTACATTTACTTCGAGGACAAAGGCCACCTGTTGCGGCGGCTCGCCAGGCAGGTGTTCGGCGAGCTGGCCGACGCCGCACAACGCTGGTGGAGCGTGGCCGGCCGGCGCAACCCCGATGACGTCCGCGGCGCGATGACCAACATCATCGCCAGCTATCGGCGCCATCAAGCCGTGCTGGTCGCGCTCAACGAGATGGCGGCATACGACCCGCTGACGGCGGAGACCTACCGGGAGCTGCTGACCGGCATCTCGCAGCGAATGACCCGCGTCATCGAGGACGGCCAGGCCGACGGATCCATCCGCGCCGGGCTGCCCGCGTCCACCACGGCAAGCGCATTGACCTGGATGGTCGAGCGCGCGTGCCAGCAGAACCTGCCGAGAAATCTACCCGGCTACGATTCCGAACTGGCCGCTACTCTGGCCGAGATCATCTGGGGCACACTATATCTCGAGTCAATGTCGGCGCACTGACGCCGATGTCACACGGTCACCAGATCATCGGCGTGCACCGCGGGTCGGCGCAGCTCGCCGGGCAACTCTGAGGTCGACCGCCCCATCATGGTGGAAAGCTCGGCCGCGTCGTAGATGACCACGCCGCGGGCCACCATTGCCGCGTCCGGTCCGCGCAATTCGACAACGTCGCCGGCGTAGAACCGGCCGGAGACCGCGGAGATGCCCGCGGGCAACAGCGAGCGGCGGTCCCGCACCACCGCGCGCACCGCGCCCTCGTCGAGGGTCAGCGCGCCGGCCGCATCGGCGGCGTAACGCACCCAGAACCGGCGCGCCGACATGCGATCGGGGCGGGCGGCGAACACCGTGCCAACCGAGGCGTCGCTGAGTGCCGTCGCGGCGTCGGTCGCGGCGGCCAGCAGCACCGGCACCCCGGCGTCGGCGGCCAGCAACGCCGACGACATCTTCGACGCCATTCCGCCGGTGCCCAGGTCGCTACCCGGGCCGGCGACCACACCGTCCAGATCCGCCACTCCCGACACTTCCGGAATGAACCTGGCCCCCTTCGCTTTTCGGGGATCGGAGTCATAGAGCCCGTCGATGTCGGAAAGCAGCACCAGAGCCTCGGCGCCGACCAGGTGCGCCACCAACGCCGATAGCCGGTCGTTGTCGCCGAACCGGATCTCGTTGGTGGCTACCGTGTCGTTCTCGTTGACGATCGCCACCGCACGCAGTGCGCGCAGCCGGTCCAGGGTGCGCTGGGCGTTGGTGTGCTGGGCCCGCATCGAAATGTCCTGCGCGGTCAGCAGCACCTGCCCGACCGTGCGGCCATACCGCGCGAACGCCGTGCTCCACGAGTTCACCAGCGCGACCTGCCCGACGCTGGCCGCGGCCTGCTTGGTCGCGAGATCCCTAGGGCGACGGGACAACCCGAGCGGCTCGATGCCGGCGGCGATCGCACCCGAGGACACGATGACGACGTCGGTACCCGCCTTCATCCGCGCTTCGATCGCGTCGGCGAGTCCGGCCAGCCGGCCAGTGTCGAACACCCCGGACGGCGTGGTCAACGCGTTGGTGCCGACCTTGACCACCAGGCTGCGGGCGGTGCGAACCGCATCACGCTGCTGGCTCACGATTCGTCACCGCGTTCGCGGCGCTGCCGCCGGGCGGCCTTGCGCTCCTCGGCACCGACGCGCTCGCTGCGCTCCAGCCGCGCGTCGGTACCCCTGCCCGACAACGCGACCTGTTGTCCCGCAGGCGTTTGCGGCTCCCAGTCGAATGTCATTTCCCCGATGGTCACCGCGCATCCTGGTTGCGCACCCAGCCGCAGCAGTTCGTCCTCGACGCCCAGGCGCGCCAACCGGTCGCCGAGATACCCCACGGCTTCGTCGTTGTCGAAGTTGGTCTGGCGCACCCAGCGTTCCGGGCGCGCGCCCTTGACGACGAAGCCGCCCGGCTGAGCGAGATCCGGCTCGACGGTGAAGCCGCTGTCGTCCACGGGGACCGGGCGAATCACCGGCCGTCGCGGGACGATTTCCGGTTGCGCCGCTTTGTAGGCCGAGATCATCTCCCACAGCCCGAACACCAACGGCTGCAGGTTTTCCCGCGCGACCGTGGACACGGTGAACACCGGCCAACCGCGCTGCGCGATCTCGTCATGGACGAATTCGGCGAGTTCACGAGCCTCGGGCACGTCGATCTTGTTGAGCACCACCGCCCGGGGTCGTTCGGCGAGGTCGCCCAGCGTGGCATCCCCTTGCAGCGTGGGTGTATAGGCAGCGAGTTCGGCTTCCAGCGCGTCGATGTCGGAGATGGGGTCGCGGCCCGGCTCGGCGGTGGCGCAGTCGATGACGTGCACCAGCACAGCACACCGCTCGATGTGCCGAAGGAAGTCCAGACCCAGGCCGCGGCCCTGCGATGCGCCCGGAATCAGACCCGGGACGTCGGCGACCGTGAAGGTGTGTTCGCCCGCCGAGACCACACCGAGGTTGGGGACCAGCGTGGTGAACGGGTAGTCGGCGATCTTCGGTTTGGCCGCCGAAATCGCCGACACGAGTGAGGATTTGCCGGCCGAGGGGAACCCGATCAGGCCCGCGTCGGCGACGGTCTTGAGTTCGAGCGTCAAGTCCCGGGTTTCGCCCTGCTCACCGAGCAGCGCGAACCCCGGAGCCTTGCGGGCTCGCGACGCGAGTGCGGCGTTGCCAAGGCCGCCGCGGCCACCGGCCGCGGCCTCGAATCGAGTGCCCGCGCCCACCAGATCGGCGAGCATTCGGCCGTTTTCGTCCAACACGACTGTGCCGTCGGGGACCTTGACCTCCAGGTCCGCGCCGGCGGCGCCGTCGCGGTTGTTGCCCATCCCCTGCTTGCCCGACGGCGCAGTGACATGCGGATGGAAGTGGAAGTCCAGCAGGGTGTGGACCTGCGGATCAACGACCAAGACGATGCTGCCGCCGCGGCCGCCGTTGCCGCCGTCGGGCCCGCCCAGCGGCTTGAATTTCTCGCGATGGACCGAGGCGCAGCCGTTACCGCCGGAACCTGCGCGCGCGTGGATGACGACGCGATCGACAAATCGAGGCATTGAGGGTCCTCTCAATTACCATCGCGCGCCGATGCACCCGGGCCGGGCCCGGGGATGGCTCAGTCGGCCGCGACGACGATGTTGACGGTCTTGCGTCCGCGCTTGATACCGAACTCGACCGCTCCGGCTTCCTTGGCGAACAACGTGTCATCGCCGCCGCGGCCCACGTTGGTGCCGGGGTGGAACTTGGTGCCACGCTGGCGAATGATGATCTCGCCGGCCTTGACGACCTGACCGCCGAACCGCTTGACCCCGAGTCGCTGAGCGGCAGAGTCGCGGCCGTTGCGCGAGCTGGAAGCGCCCTTCTTGTGTGCCATGTCTCGCCGCCTTTACTTGATGCCGGTGACCTTCAGGACCGTCAGCTGCTGACGGTGTCCCTGACGCTTGTGGTAGCCGGTCTTGTTCTTGAACTTGTGGATACGGATCTTGGGGCCCTTGGTGTGCTCGAGCACCTCGCCGGTCACTGCGACCTCGGCCAGCGCGGCGGCATCGGTGGTCACCTTCGCACCGTCGACCACGAGGGCGACCGGCAGCGACACGTTTGCACCCGGCTCGGAGTCGAGCTTTTCGACCTTGACCACGTCTCCGACGCCGACCTTGTACTGCTTGCCGCCCGTCTTGACGATTGCGTAGGTCGCCATCGTTGCTCCTGCCTTCTCTTCTAGCCTCTGCTCAGCCGCTGCTCCGCGCTTCACGCGCGCGCCACCGGCCGGTTTCGTGGTGGGTCTGGGACGCGGGTCCGCGTCTATTGCCCGGCAGTCCCGGGCCGCATCGTCGCCGGGTCAGTCTACTCGCCAGCCTGGCGACAACTGTCCAAGGGTACGTGACCAGCGGCTACAGGGTCAAACCGCGGCGCGGCTCAGTCCGCATGGATCGGCGGGCCGGCCGGCCTGCCGGCCGCACGCCTCCGACGTGGGCGTCCGGAAGCCGGGCCGGCCCGGAAGGCCGTCCCGGCGTCATCGTCGGAGTCGTCGTCCTCGTCATCCAGTTCGTCGTCATCGTCGAGTTCGAGATCTTCGTCGTCGTCGTCGAGGTCCTCATCGTCATCGTCGAGGTCCTCATCGTCATCGTCGAGGTCGTCCTCGTCGTCGTCACTGTCGTCGGTGTCGTCATCCTCGTCAGTGTCGTCGCCGTCTTCGTCGTCGTCGGTGTCGTCGTCGGACTCCTCGAAGCCCTCCTGATCGATGTCCCCCACGTCGGCGACGCCGCGCTCCTTCTGCTCGTCGAGTTCGTTGGTGGCTTCCTCGCCGTCGGATTCCTCGTCACTGGGATCGGTCTGCGTGGACGAACCGGCGGCCATCGCCTTGAACATCGGGTGCTCACCGGGAGCGTGCGCGGGCACCTTGGCCACGGCGGGCTGGTCCACGGGCTCTTCAGGTCGGTTCTTCTTGGATCGCCGGCCCCGGCGACCACCCGACTCGGACTTGCGCCCGCTGGTCGGGGCCGAGTCAACCGGGTCGGCGTGCAGCAGGATGCCACGGCCGCCACAGTTTGGGCACGACGTCGAGAACGCCTCGATCAAGCCGGTGCCCAACCGCTTGCGGGTCAGCTGAATCAGGCCCAGGGAGGTCACCTCGGACACCTGGTGGCGGGTGCGATCGCGCGCCAGCGCTTCGGTCAGTCTGCGCAACACCAGGTCGCGGTTGGACTCGAGCA
>DASYBR010000174.1:0-13030 GCA_036500645.1 Mycobacterium sp.
GGTTTTGCGACGTATTGGTCGGCCGTCCTGGGCGACCGCCAGAACACCGTCGTCGGGGACATCGCCTGGAGCTACGAGGACCCGCCCCCGGAAAGCCTGCCCATCAAGGGGTTTCTCAGTTTTGACGCCACTCGCGTCGACGTGGTTGCCGAACTGCCGCCTACCCCGGGTAGTTAGGCCGCCCGAGCCCGAGCACGTGCTGGGCGATCATGTTGCGGAAGACCTCGAGGGTGCCGCCGTATATCCCGAGCGGCAAGGCCAGCCGGAAAAGGTATTCCGACGCGCCGTCGGTGGCGGAGCCCCTGGTGTCGGTGGGCAGCGCGGACGCGGTCCCCAACATGTCCATCAAATCCGGGGAGACGTCACGCATGGTCTGCGCAATCGCCACGCGCCCGAACATCCCCGGCGTCGATAGCGCCGCCTCCATCCGGGCGATCCCACGGCCGAGCCGGTACTTCACCGAGTCGTCGTCCAACGGCCGCCGCCCATCCGGACCGGGTTCCGACAGCATCGCCGCGACGGTGTCCACCGTTTCGGCCATCAGGTCGCCGTGGCCGGCCATCGTCGCAATATGTTGCAAGCCATGGTCTTCCGGGTCGACGATGCCGTGCTCGGAGTCCAGCGCGGACCGCATCACCGTCCAGCCGCCGTTCACCTCACCGATCCGGTACAGGTCATCAACCCGTACGTCGGTGTAGTAAACGATGTTGGTGCGGTCACCGTCCAGCGTGCGAATGCCCTGAACCTCGATCCCCGGAGAGTCCAGCGGCACCAGGAACATGGTCAGGTTCTTGTGTTTCGGCCCCTGCGGGTCGGTGTTGGTGAGCAGAAAGACGTACCGGGCGTTCTGCGCGTTCGAGGTGAACATCTTGGAGCCGTTAATGATCCACGCGTCACCATCGCGTACCGCCCGGGTCTTGCAGGTGGCGACGTCGGATCCGCCCTCAGGTTCGGTGTATCCCAGACACAACCGGATCTCGCCGGACAGCACCCCCGGCAGCACCGAGTCGGAGAGCTCTGGCACGCCGAATTGATGTACCAGGCGCGCGACGACCGACGTGGTGCCCCAGTGGTACCAGGGGGTGTGGGCGCGACCGATCTCGAGGTGGAACATTCGTCGGCGCACCGGACTGAACCCGCCTTCGGATTCCAGTTTGTAGTCCGACTCCAGGTATCCCGCTGCACCCAGCGCCAAATGCAGTTGCTCGTCGAAGTTTTCGCCCAACTCGCGGTCGCGCTGCCGCACCTCGTCGGTGACGTGCTTAGCGATGAACGCCCGGGTCTGATCAAAGAATTCTTGATCCTCGGGGGAAAGAGCGACAGGTGAGAAGTCCATTCAGATCGCGTCGATGACCTCGGTGCGGAAACGCTCGAGTGTGTCGAGCGCACGGGCGATGCTGTCCCCGGGCAGATGCACGCTGACCCACGTCACCCCAACTGCGGCAAGCTTTTCCAGGCCGCCGAGGTAGGCGTCGGCGTTGAAGTCGGCACCGGCCGGACTGCCGCCCTCGAAGTTCGTGAAGGTGATGTCGAGCGCCGACCAGTCCTTTCCGACGGCGTCGCAGCGGCGCCGCAGGTCGTCGATGGCCGTCGAGAGGTCCTCGGGGGAGGTGATGGCCGCGGTGCCCGCCGTCTGCGCCAGCTGCGGCGGGGCCGGGAAGGGACACCAGCCGTCGCCGTACTGCGCGACCCGCTGCCGGGCGGTCGTGGTGTTGCCGCCGATCCAGATCGGCGGGTGCGGGCTGCTGATTGGCCGCGGATGCGCCGTGATCCCCTTGGCGGTGAAGTGCTTTCCTTCGAAAGTCAGGTCGTCGCCGGTCCAGATCGCCCGGATCACCTGCAGCGCTTCCTCGAAAAGTTCGGCGCGCTCGTCGTACGTCACGCCCAACGCCGCGAATTCCCTCTTGAGGTAACCCACGCCCACCGCGAGCGTGAAGCGGCCACCGGAGAGCAGGTCCAGCGTCGCGCCAGATTTGGCTACCACGAACGGGTTTCGATACGGCAGCACCACAATGTTGGGGATCAGCCGCAGGGTCGTGGTGCGGGCAGCCGCGTAACCCAGTGCCACAAAGGGATCGACGGCGTCGTGACCGCCGGCCTGAAGCCAGCGCTGCGACGGGGCAGGGTGATCGGTGAATCCGAAACCGTGAATGCCCGCCGCCTCGGCGGCGGCCGCCACCTTCGCGATCCCCTCCCCGCTCACCAACTCGGGGTTGTACGGGTGACTGTGCATCGGGTGCGTGAAGGTGAAGCGCATCGGCGGTGTCCGGTCGTCAGAATCGAGCGCCGGAGTCGATCGACGTGTCGCTGGTGCGCAGCGGCCGGATCAACGCTTCCTGGGCGAAGGAGCACAGCAGCTCGCCCTCTTCGGCGTGGACGGCGCCGCGCACGTAGGACATTCCCGCGCCGACCTGAGTGCTCTCATGGGTGTAGAGCAGCCAGCCCTCCCAGCGCACCGGTTCGTGGAACGCGACCGAGATGCTCATCGGGGCGGTGGACACCGTCAGGTGGGCCTGGCTGGTGCCGATTCCCGGGTGCGCGCGCATCGTGGTGGAAATCCCCAGATGACCGGTGAAGTACGCGATGAGCGCCTTGGCCAGATCGTCGCGGGCCGGGATTGGGTCCGGGATTGGGTCATAGCGGAGCCACGCGTACAGCTCCGGTGGCCCGACCTCGTCCGGGCTGTTGACGTCGAGGACGTCGACAAGGCGCAACTCCCGCCCGCTCATCGGCATTTCCGAGTAGTTGGCCTCGGCGGGCGCGGCGACGCTGGGCCGCGGCAGGTGGTGACGGATGACGTCGGCCGTCGGCACGTCGGCCAACACCGTCATGCTCAGGCAGCGCCGGCCATTCTGGTGCACGGCGACCACGGCGGTGGCCGTGGACCGGCCTTCGGCCACGACGTCAAGGATCAGCTCGATCGGCGGGCCCACCGTAATGGCACGGGAGAACACCGCGTGCGCCGAGCGCACCGACTTGTCTGGAAATCGCTTGGCAACAGCCACAATGGCCTGCGCGAGTACCTGGGTGCCCTCCACGACCTGCCGCCCGTCCTGGCCGGCGATTCCGGTCTCGCCGGTGAACCGGTCGGGCCCGTCGGCCTGCACGTCGAACAGATCCAGCAGGCCCTGCACCGACCACTGCGTCTGCTCAGATTCTGTGGTCAAATTCGCTCCACCTCTCGTGCTTGCAGCTCACGGCTCAGCGTGACACTTTGAGTAGGATTTGTAAAGCTTGACTAACAAGAGGGCAATCCAGTGTGTTCCTCGGCCGTCGAAAAGCGCAGAGAGGCAACGGCATTGGTCATCGTGACTACACCCTGTTCGCCCGGACCATGCCGATCGAGGCGGATAACCAAGCGCCGCTGCCGGATCAGCTCTTTGCGCAGCTCAACCGGCGAAGATCGACGCCTACCACGAGGCGGTCGAACGCGAACTCGCCAACTCGCGACATTGACACCGGTACCCGCGGTACGTGACACTTTTTCTGTGTTTTGTAAAGCGGAAGGTTTGCCCGAAGGCGTGAGCGGATGATTCCCGAGCCGCTGGCCAACGGGTTCTGCTTCGGCGAAGGCCCGCGCTGGTTCGAGGGCCTGCTGTGGTTCTCCGACATGTTGGGCGAGGCGGTGCACACCGCGACCATGGGCGGCTCAGTGACCACGCTGGAACTGCCCGGACACAGCCCCTCCGGTCTGGGTTTCCGCCCGGACGGGTCCCTGCTGATCGCGTCGACCGAAGACCGGCAGGTGTTGCGCTACGACGGGGAGAACGTCACCACCATTGCCGACCTCGCCGACCTGGCGCCGGCCAACCTTGGCGACATGGTCATCGACGACGCGGGGCGCGCCTACATCGGGTCGCAGGCTTTCACGGGCGGTGTCATCATCCGCCTCGATCCCGACGACAGCGCAAGGGTGGTGGCCGAAGACCTCGAATTTCCCAACGGAATGGTGATCACGCCCGACCGCGAGACGTTGATCGTTGCCGAGTCGACCGCGCGCCGGCTCAGCGCGTTCACCATTGCCGATGACGACATGCTGTCCGAGCGCCGGGTGTTCGCCGACGGCCTGGACGGTCCGCCGGACGGCATCGCGCTGGACGCCGACGGGGCGGTGTGGGCGTCGATGACGCTGGCCCATCAGTTCGAGCGGATCGTTGCCGGCGGCACGGTGACGGACCGCATCGACATGGGCGACCGGGTTGCCATCGCCTGCGCACTCGGCGGCCCCGAGCGCCGGACGCTGTTTCTGTTGTCCAGCACCGACGCGTATCCTCAGCGCCTGGTCGGCACCCGGCTTTCCCGATTGGACGCCGTCACGGTCGCCACTCCCGGTGCCGGCTTGCCTTGACCCCGAGAGGTGTATGAGTGACCGATTCCTATTACGAGCTGATCGATGACGCCGACACCCTGGGTCAGAAGTTTCGGGCGACGGATTTGGCGCGCGGCACCTGGTCGTCCGCGATCCAGCACGGCGGTCCGGTGTCGGCGTTGCTGGTCAGGGCGCTGGAACGATGCGAACAGCGCGATGACACCCGCATCGGCCGGGTCGTCATCGACCTGCTGGGCGGGGTGCCGGCCGAGGGAGACCTCTGGGTCAGTTCGCAACTGCAGCGCGGCGGCAAGCAGATCGAGCTGGTAACCGCCGAGATGCTGGCGCCGGGTCCGGACGGTCAGCCCCGGCCGGTGGCCCGGGCCAGCGGGTGGCGATTGCAGCAGCAAGAGACCGAGGCGGTGGCTGATGCGGCGGCACCCCGGCCCCGACCGCGTGCCGAGGCCTACGACCGCAACCTCAAGGCCAGGGACTGGGACCGCAACTACGTCCACAGCCTGGAGTGGCTCTGGCTGACCGAGCCGCTGAGCGAGGGCCCCGGCGAGTCCTGGATCAACCCGATGGTGGACCTCGTCAACGGTGAGACCATGACGCCGCTGCAGCGGTTGTTCGCGGTGGCCGACTGCGCGAACGGCATCGGCAGCAAGCTGGACATCACCAAGTGGACGTTTTTGAACACCGACCTCGCCGTGCATGTGTTCCGGGTTCCGGACGGCGATTGGGTGGGTATTCGCGCGGAGACCAACTACGGACCGGACGGCATTGGGACGACGGTCGGCACATTATTCGACGAGCGGGGCGCGGTCGGCGTCATCCAGCAGTGCGTGCTGGTGCGTCGGCGCCCCCGCCGGGACTGACCGGGGAGCGGAAATATGAGTCAGTCGGCGCAGGCCATAGACACCGACACCTCGACGCGTCAGAAGATTCTTGCCGCCACCGCCGAGGTGCTCGGCCGTAACGGCAAGACCAAGCTCAGCCTGTCCGACGTCGCTACCCAGGCGGGCGTCTCGCGCCCGACGCTGTATCGCTGGTTCGCGTCCAAAGAGGCGTTGCTCTCGGCCTTTTCGAGCTACGAGCGACACGTCTTCGAAACCGGTTTGGTCAAGGCAACCGCGGGCCTGAAGGGGGTCGACAAGCTCGACGCCGTGCTGCGGTTCATCGTCGAGTACCAGCATTCGTACTCCGGTGTTCGCATGGTCGACGTCGAGCCCGAGCACACCATCGCCCAGTTTTCCTGGGTCATCCCGCAGATGCGCGAAGGCCTGCAGCGCCACCTGCCCGGCCCCAATGCCGCGGTGAAAGCGGCGACGGTAATTCGGATCGCCATCTCGCACTACATCGTTCGCAGCGACGACGCCGATCAGTTCCTGGCCCAGCTGCGGCACGCCGTCGGCATCAAAGGCAGCTGACCGTTGTCGATCTTTCGCCTATCACGCCGTGCGCGAGCGCAGTTCCGCTGACGACGTCTAGAAATCGAACACGTATCGCCCCAACGCCCATGCCCTAAGCCCGGGTGGCTGTGCTCTCTCAACACGCTTGCCGTCCTGAAACACCTCTTCCTGGCGCACAATCTTTTCGCCGATGGCTTCCTCCCACGCCTTCGTCGGGCCGGCGCCGTAGGACCGCCACGGCACCAGGTCATCCATGACGACCGCCGTGCCGTTGGAGGAAAGGGCACGCATGTTTACGATGTCGGCGCGCGCGTCCTCGTAATGGTGGCCGCCGTCGATGAATATCAGATCGAAGCGCAGATCAGGATTCCCGTCCGCAAAGGCGGGAACCGTCTCGCGCGAGTCGCCGGTGATGAGTGTGTGACGGCCCGGGAACATCTTGTCGATCAGCTTTTTGTTGACCATAACTGAGGCGTGTTCGCCGAGGTCGAACGAAACCACCGTGGCATCGGGCACATATTTGAGCAGCGCATAACTGGAACATCCCGCGTTGAAACCGATTTCGGCGATCGATCGCGCCTTGATGCGTCTGGCCAGCCCCGTCAGATACAGCAGCTCCTCGGCAGAGCTTGATCCTTCCCCGGCCCCTAGTCGCCGAAATAGAAGCCGCCAATACAGCTTTCTCTCAACCTGTTTCATGCGTCTCAAAGTTGGGGGCACCACACTCATGGCGAAGTAACTTCCCATCGACAGATATTTGGAAACTCCGTCAGTCCACTCAGCGGACCGCGGTGTTTCCTCGCCCAGACCGGCAAGGTCTTGATGCAGACTGACCTAGTCGAACAGTACTGCGGCGTTGAGGTAGCCGGTCGGGTCCAACGCGGTCTTCACCGTCCGCATCGCGGCGACGTCGGCGGCCTCCCGAGACATCCCGAGGTAGGGCCGCTTACGGCTGCCCACGCCGTGTTCGGAGCTGACGTTGCCACCCAGTCGCGCGATCAGGTTCATCATTGGCTCGTACAGCGCCTTCTCCCGGTCGTCCGGGCACCGCAAGACGTTGAGATGCAGGTTGCCCTCGCCGATGTGACCGAACAACACCGGCAGCGCGTCGGGAGCATTGGCGCCGACCAAATCGACTGCTTCTCTTGCGAATCCATCAATAGACGACAGCGGCAGTGAGACGTCGAACTTCAGCGGCGGCCCGTACACGCCGAGCACGTCGGCAAGCGCCTCGCGAACCTGCCACAACCGTTGCTGCGCAGCAACATCGACGCCGACCGCGGGTTCGCCGCACATCTGCGCACCGTCGAGCAGTTCGGCGAGTCGGTCGGTCTGGTCGTGGTCGGCGGCCAGTTCGACCAACAACAGCCAGTCGCCTTCCACCGGGGAACCCACGCCACGATGCTCGCCGGTCAGCCTGGCCGCTCGCCCGTCGATCAATTCCAGCGCCGCAATGCCGTCCACATCGCGAAACATCCGGCCGGCGTCCACCAGCGCTTCGAGGTCAGCGAACCCGCAGATCGCCGTCACCCGGTGCGACGGGACCGGGTGCAGTCGCAGCTCGAGCGCGGTGATGACACCGAGGGTGCCTTCGGCGCCGACGAACAGCGCCGGCAGGTCGTAGCCGGTGTTGTCCCGGCGCACCTCGCTGTGACGGCGCAACAGCGACCCGTCGGGCAACGCCACCTGTAAACCAACGACCTGTTCGCCCATGTTGCCGTACCGGACAGTGCGTAGGCCGCCTGCGTTGGTGGAGGCCATGCCACCGACGGTCGCGGTGTCACGGGCGGCCAGGTCCACGCCGAACACCAGGCCGGCCTCCGACGCCGCGCGCTGCACTGCGGCCAACGTGGCACCGGCACCGACTTCGACGCGGCGCTCGACCGTGTCGACGTCGCCGACATCGTGCAGCCGCTCGGTGGACAACAGCACGTCATCGTGCTCGGGCACGGTGCCCGCCACCAGCGAGGTGCGACCGCCCTGCACGGTGACATGTGCACCGGCTTCACGGCACACCCGCAACACCTCCGCGACCTGCTCGGCCGAACCGGGTCGCACCAGCGCGGTCGCGGTGCCCCGGTAACGGCCCGTGTAGTCGATACTGCGCGCGGCCAGGACGTCGGAATCGGTGACGACGTGATTCGGTCCGACAATCCTTTTCAGTTCGTCAAGACTGCCTGGCATGCTCGCGGTTATAGCACGCCACGAAGTCGCCGAAATCGCCGCGGGCGCAGGCGCCTTAAAACTCCTTGTGGTTGACGTCGGTCACCAGTCCGCCGTCCATGACGAACTCGCTGCCGGTCGAGTAGGAGGAGTCGTCGCTGGCGAGGAACACCACGAACGTCGCGACCTCGCGCACTTCGCCGGGGCGGCCCATCGGGATGGTGACCAGGTCTTCTGGCAGATGCGCGGTCATCGGGGTGCGGATAAAGCCGGGATGGATCGAATTCACCCGGATATTCAGCGGCGCCAGCTCCAGGGCCGCCGACTTGGCCAGGCCGCGCACACCCCACTTGGACGCGACGTAGGGGTGCACGGCCGGTGCACCGCGCAGTCCTTCGATGGACGACACGTTGATGATCGACCCGCCCCCGGCGGCGGTCATCGGCTCGACGGCAGCCCGCATGCCCAAAAAAGTGCCGGTCAGGTTGACGTCAATCACCCTCTGCCACTTGGCCAGATCGAAATTCTTGAGTTGGCCGAGCGCGACCGTGCCCGCGTTGTTGACCAGCACGTCGAGCTTCCCGAATTCGCCGGTGGCGGTCGCGACCGCGGCCTCCCACAGGTCGGGCTGGGTGACGTCGAGATGGACATAGCGTGCGGCCGAGCCGATTTCGTCGGCCAGCGCCTTACCCTCGTCATCGAGGATGTCGCCTATCACCACCTTGGCGCCTTCCTCGACCAGCAGCCGCGCATCTTCGGCACCCATCCCCCGGGCGCCTCCGCTGATTAGCGCAACCTTGCCGTCTACCCGTCCCACGCGGGTCTCCTTTCGTTTAGGTGGTCACCAAAGTGTTTGGTGCGTAAAGCCCTTTGCCCGTGACGAGCGGCATGTTCAGGGTGGTGCGGATGCCAGGTGGCGCCGCGATCACATCCGGAATGGAATTGACGATGCGCCCGGCGGCACCCGCGATCGCGGCGTGGTTGTGGTCGCCCTTGCGGCTGGTCGGGACGATGTCGACGGCGTAGGACGGCTCACCGGTGATCTCGACGCGATAGGACCCGCCGCCGGCCGCGGGTTGCGGCAGGTCCGGGCGCAGGTCGGGCCGCAATCGGGTGACGTGCTCGATGACGATCGCCGGGTGCCCCTTGACCATGCCGCGAATCTCGAACTGCAGCACCGCCAGGGTGCCCTTGGCCACGTGTCCCACCGCAATGTCGAAGTCCTCCGGTGCGGGCTCACGCTGGTAGGACTCGGTGATCTCGTCAACCTCTATGCCCAGACCCGCCGCCAGCTGGCGGATCGCTGTCCCCCAGGCGATGCCGAGCACTCCAGGCTGCAGCAGCATCGGCACCTCGTCGAGGGGCTTGGCGAACCCCATGTAGTCCATGACCTCGGTGCCGTTGTAGGACGCGTAGTCGTGGATCTCCATGCAGCGCACCTGCTCGACGCGCTGACAGGTCCCGGCGAGGGTGAACGGGATCAGGTCGTTGGCGAATCCCGGGTCGACGCCGGTGATGAAGATGCTCGAATTACCTTGCCGAGCAACATTTTCCACGCGGTCGATGTATTTGTCGGGCATCACACCCCACGGGAACTGCAGCAAACCTGGCGAGGATCCGACGACGTTGATGCCGGCGGCCAGGATGCGCATGATGTCGGCCATCGCGTCGGGCAACCGGGTGTCGCCCATTGCGCAATAGACGATGCAGTCGGGCCGGGCGGCGATAAGGGTGTCGAGGTCGTTGACGGCCACGACTCCCGTCACGGTCGGATTGTCCAGCCCTTCGAGGCCCAAGCCGCATAGCTCGCCGGCGTCCCTGCCCACCTTTTCGGGCGTCGAGACGCACACCCCGGTCAGCTCGAACTGTGGGTTGGTGATGAGTCCGGCCAAGGCCAGGCCTCCGACATTGCCGGTACCGACGTGCGCGACGCGGATCGCCATCTTTAGTCTCCGTCCCTTCAGCGCCGAAAAACTTTTCTAGACACTAGTCCATAAATTCTGCAGCGCATATGGTGGCAGCCGGCAACTCACAGGTAAGTCCGCAGGTAATCGGACATCCCGCGCCGAAACGCCTGCATCGTGGGCACTTTCGGCTTGATACCGTCCGCGCCGTGGTACATCCCGGTGACGGTGACGAGTTCGGTCGGTACCCCGCACGACTTCAGTTGTTCGGCGTAGGCGACGCCTTCGTCATAAAGGATGTCGAGGTCGCCCACCCCTATCCACGCGGGAGGGAGGTTCCCCAGATTCGTGCGCCGGGCAGGAGCCGCGTATTCCGGCGCGAATTCCTCCCGCGGTTCCCGGCCGAGATACGCGGTCCACGCCCATCGGCTCGATTCCGGCGTCCACATGAACCGGCCGCGCTCGCCATGGTCGTCGATCAGCGTCGACCGGTCATCGAGCATCGGGTACACCAACACCTGCGCGCGCAGAGTGGTCCCTTCGTCGGTGGCGCGTTGGGCAACTGCGGCCGAAAGTCCGCCTCCCGCACTCGATCCCGCCACGGCGATGCGGGCGGGATCGAGCCCGAGTTCGTCGGCGTGCTCCTGCATCCACCGCAACGTCGCCATGCAGTCGTCCAGCGCGGCGGGGAACGGGTGCTCGGGTGCCAACCTGTAGTCGGGCGAAACGACGACGGCGTCGAGCTCGCGCGCCAGGCGGCCGGCCTCGGAGGCCTCGAATTGCGGTGAGCCGACAACCATCCCGCCGCCGTGGATCGACAGGATGGCCGGCCTGAGCTCCCCGACTCCCGCGGGCGTGATGACCAGTACCCGCACCCGCTGCTCGCCGTCGGTGTGCCGTTCGGTCATGGTGACGCCGTGGCCAGGCTTCGTGCCCAACCGCATAGCGATCCGTGCGTGTCGCAGCGACCGCTCACTGAGTCGGCCCGCCGTCAAAGCCAGGATCGGACTTCGCAGCTCGAGCGGAACGGCCGCCATCGCATCGCGTATCTTCACGTACCGCGTCGCGAGCCGCACAACCGCGGCGACAGCGGCGGTACTGGCGACCGTCCGCGCACTAGGCAACTTTGCCTTCACCTGAACAGAGTGGGCCGGGGCGCCTTTGCGGTCAAGCCGTCGAACGCTACGGCCCGAGCGGAGAACTCGCGCGGATCGACTCGTCGCGGATCAGGCCGCGCAGTAGCGCGGTACTGAACTCGGCGGCGATCTCCTTGGCGCTGCGACGTCCGCTGGGCCGCAACCACCGGTACGCACCGAGCGTCATGCCGATGTACCCGAGCGCCAGGACGTGGGAATCGCATTGGTAGAACTCGCCGCTGGCGATCCCCCGGTCGATCAGGCCGTGCACATGCTCGTAGACCTGGGTTTCCTTTTCCCGGACGGCGGCGACCTGCTCTTCGCTGAACCACTCGGTGATGTAGGGCTGCTCCTGGAAGTACACCGCAGCACCCTCGGGGTTGGCGGCGATCTGGTTGAGCAACCGCACGGTGTACTGGTACAGCGCCTCGCGCGCGGTCATCGACGGATCGTCGTGGACGGCGGCCAGTGTGCGCTCGGCCGCCTGCTGATAGATGTCGTACAAGATCAGCGACTTGCTGGCGTAGTAGTGGTAGACGGTCGCCTTGTTCAGTCCGATCACATCGGCGACGTCGTCCATCCGGGTGCCGTGGTAGCCGCGGGCGGCGAACAGCTTGGTGGCGACTGCCAGCAGCTCCTCGCGGCGGGTGAGCCCGTTCTCGGGTGGCATCTGTACTCGCTATCGTCACTGCCGGCAGGGCTCGTCGAATCCGCACCCGACCGGTCATCAATCAACTGGTTGGACAGTTTAGATACACCGGTGTCACCGGACGTCAGCCACGACCGGTTATCGCGGAATTAAGACCGGATGTCTTTCATCGAACGATTTCCCAATCCGCAGGTACTTATATTTCCAGTCGCGCCGCAGTAAACTCCTTGACCGGGGGCAACGTCGTGTGCGAGGGGGCGCAAGATGTTGATGACGCTGGCTCAAACAGACTACGGGTACACCGTGCTGAGGCTGCGCGGCAAACTGAATGCCCGCACCTACGTACCGATCCGAGATGCGGTGATCAAGGCCGCGCTCGACCGGCCCTCCGCGGTGATCATCGACGTCAACGAGCTGGAGGTTCCCGACGACTCGAGTTGGGCGGTCTTCACCAGCGCCCGCTGGCATGTCCAGCAGTGGCCCCATGTCGTCATCGCATTGGCCTGCGGCGATCCCGCAGTCCACCAACGTCTGGATCGGATGTCGATCGCGCAATACGTGCCAATGTTTACCGGCGTGGCCGCGGCAACACGGGCCATCCGCGACGGGCTGTGCCGCTGTCGTCGGCACGCCCGCACCTACATCTCCCACAACGAGTTCGGCGTTCGGGTCACCGAGTCCTTCATTCGCTACCACTTGGCGCAGTGGTCGATGGAATGCCATACACCGGTGGCCTTGACGGTGGCCACCGTCTTTGTCGAGAACGCCCTGCGATACACCGGTGAGGGCTGTGACGTGCGGCTGGAGAGCGTTGACGAGGACGTGATCGTCGCGGTATCGGACATCAGCTCGGTTCCGGCGGCCCAGCGCGAGCCGGTCGATAAGACCGCGCCCGCGGGGCTGGACATCGTCGACGCGATCTGCCGCCATTGGGGAAGTACGCCAACTCCGACCGGCAAAACCGTCTGGGCGCGTGTCAGGCCGGAGGATCAGATCACCGGGATCGGGCGGCTTCTCCGACTGTGAGACGAACGCCGGGTGTCGTCCCGACAGCGATGGGACTAGACTCGCGTGCGAAGTTCAAGTCGCAATTGGAGGGGTGGCCCATGGATCCGAGCCCGGACTACGACGCTAGCGACGAAATCGAGTTCTTCTTCAAGTACGTCCCCTGGGGGCTGCGCGGCGTGACCGACGGCAACGGATACCCGCCGCCCGCATATCCGCCGGTCTAATCGCTATAGAGCTTTGAGCTCCTCGGCGACCTCGGTCACCGACTTCTTCGCGTCACCGAACAACATCGTGGTGCCTTCGCCGTAGAACAGCGGGTTGTCGATACCCGCGAATCCCGAGTTCATCGACCGCTTGAGCACAATCACCGACCTGGCCTTGTCCACATTGAGGATTGGCATGCCGTAGATCGGGCTGGACGCGTCATTGCGCGCGGCCGGATTGGTGAC
>DASYBR010000175.1:0-24396 GCA_036500645.1 Mycobacterium sp.
AACCTTGTTCACCGCGCCATGTTGGCGAAGCGCGACAAGTGCAGCTGGTGCGCGACCGTGACCGTCTTCGTCGGGCCATTACGGTGCTTGGCCAGAATCAGGTCCGCCTCGCCACCGCGTGGGTCGTCACGGTCGAAGGCATCAGGCCGGTTGAGCAGGATGACCATGTCGGCATCCTGCTCCAGCGATCCGGACTCACGCAGGTCCGACAGCATCGGCTTCTTGTCGGTGCGCTGCTCGGGACCACGGTTGAGCTGGCTGATCGCCACCACAGGGACCTCAAGCTCCTTGGCCAAAAGCTTGAGATGCCTTGAGAATTCGGAGACCTCGATCTGCCGGGACTCGACTTTCTTGCCCGACGTCATCAGCTGCAGGTAGTCGACCACGACCAGGCGCAGATCGGCCCGTTGCTTCAGCCGCCGCGCCTTGGCGCGGACCTCCATCATCGTCAGGTTCGGCGAATCGTCGATATAGAGTGGCGCTTCGCTGATTTCGCTCATCCGCCGCGCCAACCGCGTCCAGTCATCGTCGTTCATCCGCCCCGACCGCATATCGCCGAGTTTGATTTTTGCCTCGGCGGACAATAGTCGCATCACGATCTCGGACTTGCTCATCTCCAGCGAGAAGATGACGCTGGCCATCCGGTTCTTGATCGAGCACGACCGCATGAAGTCCAGGCCGAGGGTGGAGTTGTGCGTCGGAATCATGGCATTGCTCGCCAGATACATGTGGCTGTCGTTGTCGACTTCCACGCAACGCACGGGGACGGTCTCGATCCGGCGGACGTCGACAATAAAGCGTGATCCGGAGCGCACGGTACCCGTGGCAGCGCGACTCTCCTTGTGCGCTTTGGCCTTTCGCTGCAATACAAATACCGCGTCGTCGGTGGAGAAGGTTAGAGTGTAGGCGATACTCGACGACTCGCAGCGGCCTTGCACACGCTTCGTCGAAGTCCGGCAGCGGTAGCCCAGACTCACGATCAGCTCGGCGACATCGCACGCCAGTCGTTGGTTCGTGACGGAGAATTGGACGGCGCCGCCAGCCGTCACAGTCCCGTCCGTGTCGAGCAGGCCGGCGAGCAGAGCGCGCCGCTGCCTCTCCGATCCCCGCAGGTACTCAATCGGAATGTGCTTGTTACCAAGCACTCCGAGTGTTCGCAACCGTCCCTGCAACGTGCCCACAGCAGAATGGCAGCTCTGGCACAACCGCAGCCCTGACGACGGTCCCGCACAGCGAACACAGGTCGGGCCCGGCACCGGAGCGGAGATAAATCGCGCCCGTCCACCACATGAGCGTCCACATGTCCGTACCTGACTGGTCTGCGGAACGAAATCCTTGCCGCACACCACGCACTGGCGCGGAGCGGGCTCGGCATCAGCTGGTAGACGCAGGTGGTAGCGGTACCGAGCGGAGTTCGATGGAACTGCGGCGAAGCCATCTGCTTCGATCCGCATGATGAGTTCCGGATCGGCCGTCGTAATCTGGGCTGCCGCACTGGTGCCATCCCCGAGCCAGGCGCCGAGAGTGTATGCGGGAATTAGGAATTGGCGCCCTGGAAGCTCTAGTGCACGCGCATTGACCACGCTGTGATTCAGTCGCCGGTCTTGCGTGCCGCACCGCAGACTTCCAGCAATGTCGGCCGTCGTACGCACCGCCGCGAACGTCCACTGATTCTTATAGCGGTTGTAACCCACTGCCGCGGCTTGCGCTGACTTCTTGGACGCACGCGTTTCGGTCAGCCATTGATGCTCTGCATCGGCGACAATCACGGTTCCGTCAGAGAACTCGACCTCGTAGCAAGGCCGCCCCAGCATCACCTCGGTGGCCGCCACCACCCGCGTCGGCTGCCCATCCTCGCTCAGCAACTGGTCACCGACCGCGACATCGCGCATCGTCGTCCAACCGGTGGGCGTGGGCAGCGCAGTGTCCAAGGCCAGCGCCTTACCCACTCCAGGTCTGGCCGCGACGATGATCATCTGCCCCGCGTGCAGTCCGTTGGTCACTTCGTCGAGTTCGGTGAACCCCGTCGGCACCCCTCGCGCGATACCTCCGTTGGAGGCGATGGCGTCGATCTCGTCCATCGTCGGCTGCAACAGGTCCTCGAGCGGAACGAAGTCCTCGGACGTCCGCCGCTCGGTGACCTCGTAAATTTCGGCCTGCGCGCGGTCGACGATCTCGGCCACATCGGCACCGTCAGCGCCGGCGTAGCCGTACTGGACCACCCGCGTGCCCGCCTCCACCAACCGACGCAGCAGCGACTTCTCGGCCACTATGCCCGCGTAGTAGCCCGCATTGGCCGCCGTCGGCACCGTGGAGATCAGGGTATGCAGATACGGTGCACCGCCGATCCGGCGCAACATTCCGCGGCGGTCCAGTTCGGCCGCCACCGTCACCGCGTCGGCGGGCTCTCCACGCCCGTACAGGTCGAGGATGGAGTCGTACACGCTCTGGTGGGCGGGGCGATAGAAGTCGCCCGGCCGCAGTCGTTCCAGTACATCGGCGATGGCGTCCTTGCTGAGCAGCATCCCGCCCAACACCGCCTGCTCCGCAGCCAGGTCCTGCGGCGGCTGACGGCCGAAGTCTTCACTGGGCGACGGCGAATCCATCCCCTGAGCCAGGTCATCGACGACCGCCAACGGATTCCCACCTCCCCTTGCCTCGGTATCCGAACATACATTCGATTGTCGTCTTCTTCAGCGTAAGTCGAAGCGCCGACACTTTCGCCCCACAGCAGCTGCACGCCTTGCGCCGGGACGACGTTAGACGTTGCTGGCTAGTAGTTGAAGGGGTCGTTGTTCATGAAGCTGTGCATCGTGTGTGCATATCCATCGACACCTGTGTTGAGTGGGTTGTGGAGAACCTGTGGATGAATGCAAAGGGCCAGTACATCGCTGCAGATTAGGGCCATACAACGCCACAAATTTGATGTGGACAAGAATCTCTACGGCGTGTCGGGCCAGGTTACCGCCCCGGGCGTGTTGGTTTTCAGCCAGATTTTCGGTGCGTTACAGGCCGGTAAAGGCGATGGGGGGATGGCCCCTACGAATTAGTTCGCCAGGGCGTGCGTCCGCGACCGCGTTCGATGCGGCAGCAACGCACACTCGCAGCGCAAACAAGCCCGGCGGCGGCCATTCATGGCTACCGCCGGGAACGAGCAAATACCGGGCGCTTAGCTCTCGCCGACGACCTCGAGCGCAACCTCGACGTCGATCTCGGGGTGCAGGTGCACCGCAACCGGGTGGGTGCCGACGGCCTTGATGTGCGACTTGGGCAGCCGGACGATCCGTTTGTCCAGGTTGGGCCCGCCGGCCTTCTTGATGGCGGCGACGACGTCACCGGCGGTCACCGAGCCGAACAACTTCTTGGAGTCGGACGCGGTCTTCACCGGCAGCGGAACAGGCCCAAGCGCCTCGATCGCCGTCTTGAGTTCATTGGCGTGCTCGCGGTCGCGCACCGCCTTGGTTTCGCGGGCCCGGCGGATATCGCCGGCCTGCTTCTCGGCTCCGCGCGAGGCGACGATCGCCAGGCCGCGCGGCAGCAGGAAGTTGCGGCCATAGCCGTCTTTGACCTCGACCGTGTCACCGACGGTGCCGAGGTTGTCGACGTCAGCCGTCAGAATCAGCTTCATCGTTTTGTTCTTTCGGTTGGCGTTCGGCGGCTATCGCGCCGAGGAGGTGAAGGGCAGTAGCGCCACTTCGCGGGCATTCTTCACCGCGATCGCGATGTCGCGTTGGTGCTGGACGCAGTTCCCGGTGACGCGGCGCGCCCTAATCTTGCCGCGCTCGCTGATGTAAGTGCGTAGTAGCGCGGTGTCCTTGTAGTTGATCGCTTGGCCCTTTTTGGAGCAAAAGACGCATTTGCGCGCTTTGATCGGCTTTTCCGGCGCCGGGCGCCGTTTCGTGGACTTGGGCATGAGTTCTTTCTTTTTCGTTTCCTACTAGTTCTTGGATTAGAAGGGCGGTTCGTCGTCGCCGCCGGCGAACGATCCCGACGCCGGGGCGCTACCCCACGGGTCGTCGGCCGGTGCGCCGCTGCTTGCCGGGGCCGACGCCTGCCGGGATCCGCCACCTCCACCGCCGCCACCGCCGAAGCCGCCACCGCCGCCACCGCTGCGGCTGGCCTTGTTGACCTTGGCGGTGGCATACCGCAGCGAGGGGCCGATCTCGTCGACCTCGACCTCCATCACGGTGCGCTTCTCGCCCTCGCGGGTTTCGAAGGAACGCTGCTTGAGCCGGCCGGTGACGATCACTCGGGAACCACGGGTCAGGCTTTCAGCCACGTTCTCAGCGGCTTCCCGCCAGATGTTGCACCGGAGAAACAGCGCCTCGCCGTCTTTCCATTCCCCGCTCTGGCGGTCGTAGATCCGAGGAGTTGACGCCACGGTGAAATTCGCGACGGCAGCACCCGACGGAGTGAACCGCAGTTCGGGATCAGCGGTCAGGTTTCCGACGACAGTGATAGTGGTGTCACCAGCCACAATTTCCTCCTGGGTCCGCTGCTCCGATGGTGGATGTCATGAGCGTAGTAGCGCTGAGCTGAAGAACAGCCTAAGCATGTGCACCGACGGAGCGCCCGCGGCGCAGCCATGGCTGTTAGTGCTTGTCGGTGCGCATCACCTTGGTGCGCAGTACCGACTCGTTGAGGCTGAGCTGACGGTCGAGCTCGGAGACCGTTGCGGGCTCGGCCTTCAGGTCGACGACGACGTAGATGCCTTCGGCGTGCTTGGCGATCTCGTAGGCCAACCGGCGCTTTCCCCAGATGTCGACCTTGTCGACGGTCCCGCCGTCCTTACGGACGACGTTGAGGAACGTGTCCAATGATGGAGCTACGGTCCGCTCGTCGAGCGTGGGGTCAAGAATGACCATGATTTCGTATGGACGCATGGAAACCTCACCACCTCCTCTGGTCTGTTCGGCCACGGTCGTTCCGTGGCAGGAGGGTCGCCTGCGTCGGCAACCGCCCTAGGCTACCGGACGCGGGGGTGACCGTGAAATCCGGACGATCGGGCAACCTGATCACTTCCGGGCGTCCAAGTACTCGTTGGCCCTCGCCACCGTCGCCTGATCGGCCTTCGCGAGGGCACCTGCATCGAACGGCGGTTGCGGGTCGTACTCGATCAGCAGCTGCGCGGCCTGCGCGGCCTCGCGATCGACAAGCAGCTCGACCAGCCGCAAGGCCATGTCGATGCCGCTCGACACGCCCGCGGCGGTGATGATCCGCTGCGGCAGGTGTTCGACCACGCGGTCGGGCACGTAGCGGGCGCCCAGCCCGTTGAGCAGGTCGGCCGACCGCCAATGAGTGGTAGCGGTCAGGCCGTCGAGCAAGCCCGCTGCGGCGAGCAGCAGCGCACCGGTGCACACCGAGGTGGTGAATGTCGTATTCGGGTGTACCGCTTGCAGCCAGGCGCGGACGACGTCGTCGTTGACCAGCCGCCGGGTGCCGATCCCACCGGGAAACACCACCACGTCCGGCGCCCCCACCTCGTCGAAGGTGGCGTCGCAGCTGACGCCGAGCATTCCGTTCTCCGTGCGCACCTCGCCGCGGCGGTGCCCGACGAACACCACGTCGATCGACGGGATGCGTTGCAGCACTTCGTAGGGACCCACGGCATCGAGCGCGGTGAACCTCGGGAATACCGGGATCGCGACCAGCGTCATGGCGCCACTCCTCCGATCCCGGCTACGCCGGCATCATCGTCGTCGGCGCGCGTCATGGCCTGGCGCCCGAAGCGGTTTCGACTTCACGGGCGTCAACGGTGTCGCCGGTGTCGGGCGAGCTACGCTTGCCTGCCGGGCGCAACCAGTCGGGCAGCCAACCGGGCGGGGCGTCGGGCGCCCTGTCGAAGGGACCGCCCGTCGGATCGTCCAACCGTCCACCCCAGCGCACCAAATCCTCCTCCGGCCGGTATATCTGCCGGATCACCAACGCGCACAGTGCCACGACCGCGGCGTCGCGGACCAACACCGTCGTGCTGAAAACCTGCACGGGCAACGAGCGGTTGGGGTTGCCGTATAGGTAGTACATCCGGGGCACCCACACCAGCGCGTCGACCGTCATCCACGCCAGCAGTATCCGGCGATGCGGCAATGCCAGGACCGCCAGCGGCACCAGCCACAGCGAGAACTGCGGGCTCCACACCTTGTTGGTCAACAGGAAGGCCGCCACGATCAAGAACGTCAGCTGTGCCACCCGAGGACGGCGCGGTGCGGTGAGCACGACGTATGCGATTGCCGCGCAACACAGTACGAACAGCACGGTGACTGTCGTGTTCAGCGTTGTGGGTGGCTGCCAGAACCCCAGCTTGGGGTCCAGGCCCCGCCAGCCGGTGAAGGCTTTGACGACGTTGAACAGCGAGTCCATATCGTCGCCGCGTCGCGCATTGAGCCGGAAGAACTCCGACCAGCCACGCGGAAACAGCACCATGACAGGCAGATTCACCAGCAACCAGGTGGCCGCGGCCACGGCCGCGGTGCGACCCAGAGCGCGAAGGCGCCCAGTCCGGATCCCCAGGACCAGCATCGGGACCAGGAACAACAGCGGATACAGCTTGGCCGCGGCACCCAGCCCGATGAGCACACCGGCCAGCACCGGTTTTCGCCGTGCCCAGGCGAGCAGCCCGCTCATCGCGAATGCCGTTGCCAGCGCGTCGAAGTTGGTGAAGATCTGAAAGATCACCAGCGGCGAGGCGGCCACCAGCGCCGCATCCCATACCCGCCGCCCGGCCAGGCCCGCGGTGGCCCAGACCGTTCCCAGCCATGCCAGCGCCAGGCCGAATGCCGCGATATTGAAGAACATCACCACCTCGGCGACAACCGGAAGCGGGGCGACCTTGCTCAGCGCCGTGTAGGTCTTCGCCAGCGCCATCGACACGTACTGATAGATCCCGGTCAGGACGGGATACTCCATGTACCGCACTGCGGGCTTGCCGTCGTAGCGGGTCTGGGGGGCGCCGGTGGCGTCGGCCTCGATCCAGCTCGACTTGTAGGGAAACTTGCCCTGGCTCAACAACTCTGCGCTGTAGAGCGGCACCGTGTCGGAGTAGCACAACTCGTAGTACGCGCGTTGATTGTCCCAATTGGCGACACGCTGATCGCCGGTTCCCGTGCCGGTGCTCTGCAGGCAGGCCGCTTTCGTCGACCAGCCGAGCGCCAGGAAGACCAGCGCGATCAGAAACATCACCCGCAGCGGGGTCATCACCCGAGCGCGGCCGATCAGAGCGTGCCGGCCCACCGGGCCACCGGCGACATCGGTGAAAGCGGCGCCCAAGAAGTCGGTGCGGCTCGGGCAGTCGCGGTTGCCGGCGCTACGCAGATCGGCCGCCAGCGGTCGCGGTGAAATGGTGGCGCGCTGCTGCTGAGCGTCGGTCACTGTCCCGGCGGCGGAGCTTGGGGGCCGCCCGGCGGAACGCCACCCGGTTGGGGACCGCCCGGTCCGCCGCCGGGCGGTGGCGGCGTATTCGTGATCGTCGTGGGCGGACCCACCGGGATGGTGATTCCGGGCGCCACTTCGATGGTCGGCTGGATGACGGTCTCCGACGGCAGCGCCTTCGGCGGGGGCGGCGCCGCCGGCACACCCGCGTAGCCACCGATCTCGGTCGGCTTGGGGAAGGACTCAGTCGAGGTGCCCTTCAGCGCCCCGTCCATGGTCGACTTCCAGATGTCCGATGGGAGCCCCGACCCGTATACCGGTGCGCCTGAGGCCGTCACCAGCGGCGCGTCACCTTTGGCCGTGCCCAGCCACACCGCCGTCGACAGCGACGGCGTGTACCCGACCATCCAGGCGTCCTTGTCCGAGTTGGTGTCACCCAACTGCGTGGTCCCGGTCTTGGCCGCCGATGGCCTGCCGCCGGCCAGCGCGTGTCCGCGCGAGTAGCTGGCGATCGGTTCCATGGCGGCGGTGACGTTGTCGGCCACGGCCTTGGGGATGCGCTGCTCGCCGTTGTTCTCGGCCTTGCTCGCATCGAAGAGCACCTGGCCATCGGAGTTGACGACCTTCTGCACGAAATGCGGCCGGTGATACAGACCTGAGTCGGCCAGCGTTGCGTACGCCGAGGCCATGTCGATCACCCGGGTTTGATACTGGCCCAGCACGATTCCGTTGTTCGGCGGCCCGCCCTTGCCGTCCTCGGACAGGGTGTGGTCCACGCCGGGGAAGCTGGTCGCGACGCCGGCCTGGTGCGCAGCGTCGGCGACGGCGACCGGACCGCCCTTGAGCTTGAGCATCAGCCGGTAGTACGACGTGTTCAATGACTGCTTGAGGGCCTGGGCGATGTTGCAGGTCCCGCAACTCTCGCCGTCGACGTTGGTGATCTTGATCCCGTCGACCGTCAGCGGGGCGCTGTCGACCTGATAGCCCAGTCCGATCCCCTGCTCGAGCGCGGCGATGAGGCAGAACACCTTGAACGACGACCCGGTCTGCAGCCCGGCCTGAGCGAAGTCGAACCCGTTGGCGTCCGAACCGCCGTAGTAGGCGCGGATCGCGCCGTCATGCGGATCGATCGACACCGCCGCCGTGCGCATGTCGGGGTCTTGGCCGTCGAGGTATTTCGATACGGCCTTTTCGGCCGCCTGCTGGGCTTTCGGATCGATCGTGGTGGTGACCTGCAACCCCTGCGTATTGAGGGTGCGCTCGTCGATGTTGAACAGCTCCATCAACTCTTTGGTCACCTGATGCTCGATCAACCCGTTGGGGCCCGTCGTCTGGTTCTGCGCACGCGCCTCATCGGCCGGGACGGTCGGCGGAAACGCCTGAGCGGCGCGGTCACTCGGCGACAACGCCTTCGTTTCCACCATGCCGTCGAGCACCCAGTTCCAGCGCACCTCGGCGCCCTTCGGGTCAACCGCCGGGTCGAGCGTGGACGGCCGGCGAATCAGCGCCGCCAGCAGCGCGCCTTCCGCGACGGTGAGCTGCTCCACGGGCTTGTCGAAATAGGCATGGGACGCCGCCGAAATCCCGTATGCGCCCCTGCCGAAATAGATGATGTTCAGGTAGGCCTGCAGCACATCGTCTTTCGACCACTCCCCCGACATCTTCGTGGCGATGACCAACTCCTTGGCCTTGCGCATCAGGCCGCTGACGCCATGTTGCGCCGAGCCGACCAGCGCGTTCTTGACGTATTGCTGCGTGATCGTCGACCCGCCCTGCAGGTCTCCGCCGCCGAAGAGGTTGTTGTTCACCGCCCGCGCGAAGCCGGTGAAGGAAAAGCCCGGGTTCGAATAGAAGTTGCGGTCTTCGGCGGCGATCACCGCCTGGCGAACGTGCACGGGAACCTGGTTGAGGTTGACGTCGACCCGATTGCCTTCGGGCGGGATGATTTTCGCGATCTCCGAGCCGTCGCTGGCCAGGATGGTCGAGACCTGGTTGGTACGCAGGTCGCCGGGCTTGGGGATGTCGACGATGAAATACGCCATCCCGAAGGTGACGATCGGCAACAGCACCAGCACCACCGCGGCCAAATAGGCCGCTCGCCGCACCCACAGCCAGTTGATCTGCTGGGTCCACGTCCAATCGCCCCACGGTCCGCGGGGTCCGCCCCCGGGTCCATCCGGTCGGCCCGAGCCCTCGGGCCGCGGCGGTGGAGGTGGCGGCGGCAATGGCGGTCCGCCCGGTGGACGGCCTGCGGGGGTTGGCCGGTCGCGCCGGGAAGACGCCGCCCGGCCGTCCATCGCGGCCTTGACTTCCTCGAGGGGATCGCGCCGGGTTGGCGCCGTCCGGGAACTCTCCATCGCGGCCTTGACCTGATCGATGGGATCGCGACGCCGATGTGACTGGTCGTCGGTGACCGCCGGGAGGATGGTGGTCATCCGGTCGTCGGGTGGCACCTGACGACGACGGCTGGGGCCCGACGACGCGTCCGGAGTGTTGCCGTCCGGCCGGTTCTGGTCCGGACCCTCACCGCTTCCGCGCTTCCCCACATGGCCGGTCGCGGGCGCGCTCGCGTCACTGGACGACCGGTTGTGGCGTCCTTCGTTATTCAATGGCCGTGCGGGCGCCGTTGCGCGCCGTCCGTGAGCGGCCGGTGCCCTTGGGCGGGCGCGCCGCGCCGAGCACATACGACTTGACCAAGTGATTCCAGCTGCAGGTCCGGCAAACCTCCACCACGTGGACCGCAAACTCGTCGAAGCGGGTTGCCAGCAGGACCAGCTCTTCGGCCGTCCGCGCCGAGCCCGAGATCGGGCCCAGGTGTTCGCCGAACACCCACGACACCAGCGTCAGTTGCTCCTTGCGGCAGATCGGACACATGACCTGGCTGGGCTTCCCGTGAAACTTGGCGGCGCGCACCAGATAAGGATTCGCATCACAGACCTCGGACACGCCTGTGCGGCCCGAGTACACCTCGGCCAGCAGTGAGCGCCGCCGGAGCGCGTAGTCCACCACCTGTCGCTGCAATCGCACGCCCACCAGAGTACGTCGCCATGCGGAGCGCCGATACGCAACCAAAACTGTTGCGCCCCGCGTCGGGTCGATCGGCCACCCAGAAGAGATATATGCCCGCGCCGAAGCCGCGCGGCACTTCTACGATTGTCCCCGAGGCGAAATGACTCGGGACACCGCTCGCCGGCGGGGTAGCAGCGACGACTCGCGCCAAGGACATCGACCGCCGGGAAGCTTGCAAGATCCTCGACGCGACCCTCGGTGACCTGCAGTCGCCGCCGGCGATCGCCTTCGTCGTGTCGGTGTTGCTGGGTATCGGCATCGGGTGGGGCCGGTACGGCGACACCGGCTCACCGCTGGACTTCACGCCGGACCCCGGAGCCATGCCGTATGGGTGGGTGCGGTCGTGCTGACACCGCCGACCCAACTGCATTCCGTCGGCGGGCTCACCGGCCTGCTCGAGCAAATGCGCAAGAGGTTCGGCAGCACCACGGGCTATCGGCTGGTGGTCTACCCGACGTACGCGGTGCTCGACCGCCCGGACCCCTCTGACGATCGCCGGGTGCTGGCCTACACCTACCGCGGTGGATGCGGCGACCCGACCAGTTCGGCCAAGAGTTCCGCCGATGGTGCCCTCCCGGTCGACGTGAACAAGTTCGACGTCACGGCGTCCGTCGGCATCACGCGCAGTGCTCCCGCGACCCTGCACATGAAGCCGTCCGGCGTGAAATACACGCATCCGATCGTCGAACCGGCAAGTGACCCGACCACACCCGGTGCGCTGTCGCTGTCGCTGTACGTCTTGAGTGACTACGGTGGTGGCGACATCGTCTTCGCAGGTGACGGCACCGTCCAGCGGCTGAGCTTGCCGTCTTAACCGCGGGTTCACCGAGCTGATTGCCATCCTCGCAGCGTGACGAATAGCGAACGAACATCAGGTGGTGTTGTGGCAAATATATCGAGACGATACGATTGCGCGAGGCGTCGAACCGTCCTAACTAGCCGCGCAAAGGGGGTGACTTGATGCTGGAGCTTGCCATCCTGGGTCTCTTGATCGAGTCGCCCATGCACGGCTACGAGTTGCGCAAGAGGCTGACGGGTCTGCTCGGGGCATTCCGGGCGTTCTCGTACGGTTCGCTCTACCCGGCCCTTCGCCGCATGCAGGCCGATGGGCTGCTCGCCGAGAACGCTGCCCCGGCCGGCACGCCGGTTCGGCGGGCCCGGCGCGTCTACCAGCTAACCGACGAGGGTCGTCGACGCTTCGGTGAACTGGTGGCCGACACCGGCCCGCACAACTACACGGACGACGGCTTCGGGGTGCACCTGGCCTTCTTCAACCGGACTCCGGCGGAAGCGCGGATGCGCATCCTGGAAGGCCGCCGTCGCCAGGTCGAGGAGCGGCGGGAAGGTTTGCGTGACGCCGTGGCGCGGGCCTCTAGCTCGTTCGATCGCTACACCCGCCAGCTCCATCAATTAGGGCTCGAGTCGAGCGAGCGCGAAGTGAAGTGGCTCAACGAGCTCATCGCTGCGGAGCGGGCAATGCCCGGCCTCTCTGAGCAAACGTAAAACCCTGCACGAATTCGAATATCGAGACACACAAGGTTATGGAGTTAGGAGAACGCCCTATGAGTGAGCAGATCGCGCCGCAGGCGTCGACGGATGTAAGAGTCGCCATTGTCGGCGTCGGTAACTGCGCGTCCTCGCTGATTCAGGGCGTCCAGTATTACTACGACGCGGACGAGAACAGCACCGTGCCCGGCCTGATGCACGTGAAGTTCGGCCAGTACCACGTCCGCGACGTCAAGTTCGTTGCCGCGTTCGACGTGGACGCCAAGAAGGTCGGCTTCGACCTGTCGGAGGCGATCTTCGCGTCGGAGAACAACACCATCAAGATCGCCGACGTGCCGCCCACGAATGTGACTGTGCAGCGCGGCCCGACGCTCGACGGCATCGGCAAGTACTACGCCGACACCATCGAGGTGTCCGACGCCGAGGCTGTCGACGTGGTCAAGGTGCTCAAGGACGCCGACGTCGACGTGCTGGTGTCCTACCTGCCGGTGGGCTCGGAAGAGGCCGACAAGTTCTACGCCCAGTGCGCCATCGACGCCGACGTGGCGTTCGTCAACGCGCTGCCGGTGTTCATCGCGTCGGACCCGGTGTGGGCCAAGAAGTTCACCGACGCCGGGGTGCCGATCGTCGGTGACGACATCAAGAGCCAGGTCGGCGCGACGATCACCCACCGCGTGATGGCCAAGCTGTTCGAGGACCGTGGCGTGCAACTGGACCGCACCATGCAGCTCAACGTCGGCGGCAACATGGACTTCCTGAACATGCTCGAACGCGAGCGGCTGGAGTCCAAGAAGATCTCCAAGACGCAAGCCGTCACGTCGAACCTGCAGCGCGAGTTCAAGACCAAAGACGTGCACATCGGCCCGTCCGACCACGTCGGCTGGCTCGACGACCGCAAGTGGGCCTACGTCCGCCTGGAAGGCCGTGCTTTCGGTGACGTGCCGCTGAACCTGGAGTACAAGCTTGAGGTGTGGGACTCGCCGAACTCGGCCGGCGTAATCATCGACGCGGTGCGAGCGGCGAAGATCGCCAAGGACCGCGGCATCGGTGGACCGGTTGTCGCGGCGTCTGCGTACCTGATGAAGAGTCCGCCGCAGCAGCTGCCCGACGACATCGCGCGTGCCCAGCTCGAGGAATTCATCATCGAGGGTTGATCCTCGGCTTCTACTCGCCTGTGGGGTGGGGTTCGCTATGCGGCCTCACCCCACAGTCGTTTGTGCGGGCGCGTTACGGTCGGCGCATCAGTCCGGAAAACATTTCATCGACACGATGCTGTGCAAGTGCTTAGCATCATCTTTCGATGACCGTTCAACCCGCCGCGTTCTTACGGACGACACTCCCCCTCGACCTGTCGCGGCTCGCCGAACTGGACAGCGGCCGCTACCACTCGATCTGGCTACCCGATCACATGGTCAGCTTCTGGCCCGACTCGATCTGGACTCCCGAATTCACCGACCTGGCCACCGCTTCCCCTTCGCCGCACCGGCACCTGGACGGGCTGGCGGTGGCGGCCGCGGCCGCGGTGCTGACCGAACGGGTTCCCCTCGTCAGCGCCGTCGTGGACACGGTGCGTCGCCACCCCGCCATGCTGGCCCAGACGGCGCTGACCATCGACCACCTCGCCAACGGCCGGTTCATTCTCGGGCTGGGTAGCGGGGAGAGCGAAAACACGTTGCCCTACGGGTTCGACTTCTCGCGACCGGTCAGCCGTTTCGAGGAGGCGCTGACGGTCATCCGGCTGCTCTGGCGCAGCGACGCACCGGTCGACTTCGACGGAGAGTTCTACTCGTTGCACCACGCCCGGTTGGACACCGAACCCTATGGAGGGAACCCCCCGCCGATCTGGATCGGCGCCAGCGGCCCCCGAATGCTCGACATCGCCGGCCGCCACGCCGACGGGTGGTGGCCGGCCGGCGCTTGGACCCCGGAGCACTACGCCGAAATGCTCTGCACGGTAAGGACGTCGGCCGAGCGGGCTGGCCGCGATCCGCAAGCGATCACCCCGTGCTTCATCCAGGTGTGTCTGATCGGCGAGGATGAGAATGCGCTCGCCGAGATCCTGCGGGCACCCCTGGTCAAGGCCTTTCTGTTGCAGGTCTCCGCGGAGACGTTGCGCCGCTTCGGCTTTGAGCATCCGATGGGAAGCGGTTGGCGTGGATTTCAAGACATCGACCCAGCGGTGCTCACCCGTGAGCGAATTGTCGCCTTCCTGGCAGACGTGCGACCCGAGATGGTATTGACCGTCGTGCCGCACGGAACACCTAAAGAGGTCGCCGAAATCATCAAGACGTACGTGGATGCGGGTCTGCAAGTGCCTAAGATTCTCGACTACGGTGCCATGGCCGGTTTGACATACGCCGCGGCTTCCGCGGCGAACGTCCGGGCCGCCGAAGATGAGCTGATGCAGCTGTGCGGAGACCTCTCGTGACAACGCTTTTGGACGCCGTGAAGATGCTGGCCGAGGCGGAGTCCGAAACCGGACTGCGCGACTACGGCGATCCCACGCTGCCGGAGCGCTTCACCGACGCCGTCGACCACCTGAATGGTCTTGGCATGGACGCCGCCGGCAACCATCAAGCGGCGCTGGTGTGTCGCTGGCTGCTGACGTCGCGGCTCGAGTTCATCGAGGACCGCAACCGGTACCCGATCAGCGGTGAGGTGGTCGAGGCGCCCATGTTCGTCACCGGCGAACCACGTTCGGGGACAACGCTCATGCACGCGCTCATGTCGGTCGATCCGCACGCGCGGGCGCTGCGTTTCTGGGAAGTCATGTATCCCTCGCCGCCACCCGGTCTGGCCGCTGCCGATGACGACCGCCGCGAACGGGCCGACGCGGACTGGCGCGAGATCAACGCCAAGATGCCCAAATGGCTCCACAGCCACCCCTATAACGACATGCTGGGCGACGGCCTGCCCGAGGACGAACGCACCTGGGCATTCGACTTCCGGGTGATGACGCCCACGGCGTGGTGGCGCGTGCCGATGCAGTCGCTGGTCGGCGGGCTGGCCACCGACGCGGCCGCACAATACCGGCTCCACAAGGCGATGCTGCAACAGCTGCAATACAGCCGGCCGCGAAAGTACTGGGTGCTCAAGGGCTTTCACGGCCTCCGGCTCAAGGAGATGTTCGACACCTACCCCGACGCCAGAATGGTCTGGCTGCACCGCGACCCGGTGCAAGTCGCCGCGTCGCGCACCATGATGATGGCCGACATCGCCGACGGGGCGATCGGCCCGATCGACCTGCACGCCGAGGCCAAGAAGCACCTCGAAATGACGCGCGCCAGCGTCGCCAACACGATGAGTAACCCGCTCGTCGACGACCCGCGCATCCTGCACGTTCGCTACACCGACTTCGTCGCCGATCAAATAGCCACCGTTCGGCGCTATTACACGTTCTGTGGACGCGAACTCACGGACGAAGCCGCGTCGGCGATGCACGCCTACCTCGTCAACAACCGCGGCGACCGGTACGGCAAGTTCCGGTATTCCACTCAGCTGTTGATCGACATCGGTGAAGATCTGGACGCGCTGCACGCGGAATTCAAGCCGTTTCGGGACCGGTTCGGTGTCCCCATCGAGAAGCGGGGCTGAGATGACCAGCGCCCAGGCACACAAACGTCTGTCGGTGCACAACGTCACCTTTCTGGGCGCGCGGCCGGCCGAGCTGGAAAGCCACTGGACGGCGCTGGGCATAACCAGGCTGAGCATCCTGGACAACCAGCTTCTCGATCCTCAGTTCTCAATGCTGTTGCAGCACAACGCCTATACCGTGGAGGCTGTGTATCACCTCTTCTCGGGCGGCAGCCTGGCCGGCGACCCGCGGGCCGCGCAGGACGGGTTGTCGAAAGTGCTTGACGCCGCGGCCGCGGTCGGCGCACGCACCGTTTACGTGCTCACGGGCGGACGCGCCGGCCTCTCGTGGGGTCAGGCCGCAGAACGGTTCTGCGAGATGGTCGCCCCGTGCGTGGCGCACGCGAAGCGGGTCGGGGTCGCGCTGGCGATCGAGAATGCCTCGAGCTTGTATGCCGATATCCATCTCGCCCATACACTGCGAGACACCGTCGCACTGGCCGAAATGGGTGATCTCGGTATCTGCATCGACGTGTTCCACTGTTGGGCGGAAGGCGATTTCGAGGCGATGGTGCAGCGCGCGCTGCCGCGAACGGTGCTCGTCCAGTTGAGCGACTACGTGCTGGGCGACCGGGCGTTGCCGGGCAGGGCGGTTCCCGGGGACGGCGCCATCCCGATCGAACCGTTCGTCGCGCAGACGCTGGCGGGCGGCTACCCGCACGGGTTCGATTTGGAACTCATCGGGCCCCGCATCGACCAGGAGGGGCGCTTCGAATCCGTCCGGCGCGCATGCGATGTCGTCGGCGCGATGCTCGGCAGACTGGGTGCGTGAGTATGACCTTCGGTGACGGTCCCGACGACGCGGCACTGCAATCGGCATGGACCGAGTTCTGCGCGCGGTTGCAGCGCGCGGGCGAACAGGTCTTCAAAGAGGCCAACCCCGCTTCGGGTCTGCATCGCGTCGACGCGTACCGGTTTCTGACCCAGAACCTGGGCCAGGCGTTTGATCTGGCGCTCGAAACCCGCGATACGCGTTACCCGGTGTTGCACACGTTTTGCGGGCCGACCCGCAAACTCGGCGGCGACTGCGCGGATTTCACTTACCAGCAGGCGTGGATCGACGGGCAGTCGACGTACCGGGTCTCCGGCAGCCGCGGGACTTCGAGGTTCTTCAACGTCACGGTTCAGGGACCGCGGGTAGCCGGGCCCGGCGTGCTGCACGAGCCGTTCGGCGATATCCCGGAGGCCAACTTGCTCGGACAGCAACTTGATGTCGATGGCAACGGGGAGTTCGAGCTGTACATCGGTGGTCCCGAACGTGGGCCGAATTGGCTGCCCACCACTGCCGGCTCACGCAAACTGTTCATCCGCCAGGGCTTTGACCGGTGGGATGAGCTGCCGGCACAGATCCGCATCGAGCGGATCGACATGGACTCCCCCAAGCCGTTGCCCACGCCCGCCGACATGGTCGAGGCAATGCGCTGGGCCGGTGATTTCGTCACCGGGCTGATGTCCGACTGGCCCGAGTTCCCCTTCACCTACGGCGGCGTCGACGCCGGTCGGCCCAACGCCTTTCCGGACGTCGGCGCGACCGACTCCGACAACAAGCGCGGCCGGGCCGCCGCCAACATGTACTGGGAACTCTCGGACGACGAGGCGCTGATCATCGAATTCGACGCCCACGACGGACTGTGGATGCTGACCAACATGGGTGCGTTCTTCAACAGCATGGACTACCTGTACCGGCCGGTGAGCTACACGCCGAGCCGTACGAAAGCCGACCGCGACGGTCGCATCCGTCTCGTTATGGCTCATCGTGATCCGGGTGTCCACAATTGGCTGGACACACAGGGGTTTCGGTGCGGCAACGTGACCTACCGGCACATGCTCGATGGCCAACCCGCGGTGCTGAACACCCGCATAGTCAAGTTCGACGAGGCGCTCGGCGCTTTACCCGCGGGCACCGCAACAGTGAGCCCGGCGGAACGTACCGCCGCGATGTGGGAGCGATTCCACGCCATTCGCCGCCGTTATGTCCTCTAGAGCGATGGGGGCGACCCGTCCCCCGCAAGCGGGAGGTACCCCCAGCGCCCGGCTACGCCGCGCTTGCGATCGCCACTAGACACCGGCGCTAATGTCTTTAGTTCGTGACCGAGATCTCCGAAGACGAACTCGCCGGCCTGCCCGAATTCTCACTGCTGCCCGAAAACGCCGAGCAGGCGGGCACGGACGGCCCGCTGCCCGACGTCCGGCGCATCGAGGGGGGCGAGGGCGAGAACAGAATCAGCGCACTGCACTGGGGCCTCACTCCCCCGCGGGCCGTTTTCCTGCACGGCGGTGGTCAGAACGCGCACACCTGGGACACCGTCGTCGTCGGCGTGAACGAACCCGCGCTGGCCGTGGACCTTCCCGGTCACGGGCATTCCGCCTGGCGTGAGGACGGCGATTATTCGCCGCAGCACAACGCCGACGCCTTGCTGCCGATCCTGCGCGAGCACGCGCCGACGGCTGAGGTCGTAGTGGGCATGTCGCTGGGCGGCTTGACGGCGGTGCGGCTGGGCGCCATCGCTCCCGAGCTGGTGTCCGAGCTCGTCCTGATCGACGTAACCCCCTCGGCGCTGCAACGCCACTCCGAGATGACCAAGGAGCAGCAGGGCACGGTCGCGCTGATGGATGGCGAACGGGAATTCCCCAGCTTCCAGGCCATGCTGGATCTGACGGTCGCCGCAGCCCCACATCGCGAAGTGAAAGCGCTGCGCCGCGGCGTGTTCCACAACTCCCGCCGGCTCGAGAATGGCAACTGGACGTGGCGCTACGACGCCATCCGCGTCTTGCCAGACTTCAGCGGCCTGTGGGACGACGTCGACGCGTTGTCGGCGCCCGTTACACTGATTCGCGGCGGATCGTCAGGTTTCGTCACCGACGAGGACGCGGACGAATTAAGCAGTCGCGCAAAGCATTTCCGTGCCATACACGTCGTTGAGAACTCGGGCCATTCCGTGCAAAGCGACCAGCCTCGCGTGCTGATCGACATTTTGCGAGAGGTGCTCGCCAAGCGGTGAGCCTTACGGTGGTGGTATGGCTTCCGACCTCCCCATCCGCATCGGCGTTCAGTTGCAACCTCAGCACGCGCCGCAGTACCGCCAAATCCGTGACGCCGTGCGCCGCTGCGAGGACATCGGTGTCGACATCGCCTTCAACTGGGACCACTTCTTTCCGCTGTCCGGCGAGCCCGACGGCCCGCACTTCGAATGCTGGACCATGCTCGGAGCCTGGGCCGAGCAGACGTCACGCATCCAGATCGGCGCGCTGGTGACGTGTAACTCCTATCGCAATCCCGAGCTGCTGGCCGACATGGCCCGAACCGTCGACCACATTTCCGACGGCCGACTCGTGCTGGGGATCGGTTCGGGCTGGAAACAGAAAGACTACGGCGAGTACGGGTACGAATTCGGCACCGCCGGCAGCCGCCTAGACGATTTGGCGGCCGCGCTGCCGCGGATCAAGGCGCGGCTGGCTCAACTGAACCCGGCGCCGACCCGCGACATCCCGGTCCTGATCGGTGGCGGAGGCGAACGCAAAACCCTGCGCCTGGTCGCCGAATACGCCGACGTTTGGCACAGCTTCACCTCCGCCGAGGAGCTCCCGGCGAAGTCCGCCGTCCTGGGCCGGCACTGCGACGACGTGGGTCGGGACCCGGCCAGCATCGAGCGTTCGGCCGCGGTCGGAGGCGGCGACAACTTCATCGCCAATGCCGAAGCGCTCGTGGACCTCGGCGTCACGCTGCTGACCGTGGCGTGCGACGGCCCGGATTACGACCTGACCTCCGCCGAGGCGCTGTGCAAGTGGCGCAATAGCCTATGAAACGCCTTACGCACGTTTAACCCAAGTTGATCTGTCAAATACCTGAAAGCGCGGGCCAAATCGTGAGAAGCTTCTCGCGCCAGATCGCCGCACCGGGTTTGAAAAGAGACTCAATAAAGAAATGCCGAAGAAATACGGGGTCAAGGAAAAGGACCTGGTCGTCTCGCACATCCTGCATCTGTTGCTGACCGGCAAGCTGCGGACCGGTGACCGCGTCGACCGCAACGAGATCGCGCTGGGCCTAGGCGTCAGCCGCGTCCCGATTCAAGAGGCGCTGGTCCAACTCGAGCACGACGGCATCGTGTCCACCCGGTACCACCGTGGCGCGTTCGTGGAGCGGTTCGACGAGGCCACCGTCCTCGAGCACCACGAGCTCGACGGTTTACTCAATGGGATAGCGTCCGCGCGCGCGGCCACCAGCCCGACACCCCGGATCCTCGGACAGCTCGACGCATTCATGCGATCGATGCGGATCGCCAAGGACGGGCGCGCTTTTTCCGACGTCGCAGCCGATTACCGGCGCACCATCAACGACGAGTACGCCGGCCCGCGCCTACATGCCACGATTCGCGCTTCGCAAGACCTCATCCCCCGCTTGTTCTGGATGACCTACCAGACCGGCCGCGAAGACCTGTTGCCGTTCTACGAAGACGAGACCGCCGCGATGCACCGGCGCGACCCCGAGGCCGCGCGTGCCGCGTGCGTCGGGCGCTCCTACCTGATGGCCCAAACCATGCTGGCGGAACTGAGTCGGCGCAGGGTTTTCACCGCGGCCGATGACGTCAGCCCGGTTGTTCCCGCACCCCTTGGGGTCATCGCCGACGCCGAAGCCGTCTGCGAGCCATCGCTCGCACTTTGATCCGTCTCTGAACGCGCCGATCCGCCCCGCGGTCTATACGGTGTTCAGTGATGAGTTTGCCCGTGGGCCGGCGCGTCAAGCGCCACGCAAAGCTACTCGGACTCGCCGCGACGTCGGTGCTGGTTTGCGGCGTGGCGTTAGGTGGTCTGGCTCCGCCAGTGGCCGCCGATTGGAACCAATGCGCGCCTGCCGGCGCGGACAGCGCGCGGGCGTTGCCGAAAAACCTGACCGAGACCCAAACCTCGCCCCAGGAAGACCGGGACACAACGAGTTCCGTCATGCCGCTCAGCGCGGTCGACGTCGGCGGATTGAGCCTCGGCACGCCGGGCGTCCTGACGGTCGGCACGCTGTCGGACGCCCCGCCTAACGTCTGCATCAACCCCACCGGCGAATTCAGCGGCTTCGACAACCAATTGCTGCGCGCCGTCGCCGCCAAACTGGGTCTGCACGTCCGCTTCGCCAGCACGGATTTCTCCGCGCTGCTCGCCCAGGTGGCCTCGCGACGCTTCGACGTCGGCTCGGCGGCGATCAAGGCCACCGAACCTCGTCGTCGCACCGTCTCGTTCACCAACGGCTACGACTTCGGCTTCTATTCGCTCGTGGTCCCCCCCGGCTCACCGATCCATAACTTCAGTGATCTCAAGGCCGGCCAGCGCATCGGCGTGGTCCAGGGCACCGTCGAGGAGTCCTATGTCGTCGACACCCTGCACCTGGAACCGGTGAAGTATCCAGGCTTCGCCACCTTGTACGCCAGCCTCAAGACCCGCCAAGTCGATGCGTGGGTAGCGCCCGGAACTCTTGCCACCACCGTCATTCGACCGGGCGACCCGGCGGTAGTCGTCGCGAATACTTTCAGCGCAGGCAATTTCGTGGCCTACGCGGTCGCCAAGGAAAACCAGCCACTGATCGACGCGCTGAATTCCGGGCTGGACGCCGTCATCGCCGACGGCACATGGGCGAACCTCTACGCCCAATGGGTGCCGCGGCCGCTGCCGCCCGGTTGGAAACCCGGCTCCAAAACCGCCCCCGTCCCGAAGCTGCCGGACTTCGCCGCGATCGCCGCGAGTCATCATCGCCAATCCATCGGCCCGATGGCGCCGAAATCGACACTGGCGCAGTTACGTGATTCCTTTTTCGACTGGGACCTGTACAAACAGGCCATCCCCGTCCTGCTGACCACCGGGCTGCCCAACACGATGATCATCACCACCAGCGCCCTCGTGATCGGCTTGGTACTCGGCATTGTGCTGGCGATGGCGGGAATCTCGCATTCGCGGTTGCTGCGCTGGCCGGCGCGCGTGTACACCGACATCTTCCGCGGTCTTCCCGAGGTCGTGATCATTCTCGTCATCGGTATGGGCATCGGGCCATTGGTGGGTGGGCTGACCAACAAGAATCCCTACCCGTTGGGCATTGCCGCATTGGGATTGATGGCCGCCGCTTACATCGGCGAGATTCTGCGCGCCGGAATTCAAAGTGTCGACTCCGGCCAACTGGAAGCGTCCCGCGCGCTCGGATTCAGCTATGCGACCGCGATGCGGTTGATCGTCGTGCCGCAAGGAATACGGCGGGTACTACCCGCACTGGTCAATCAGGCCATCGGGCTTTTGAAGGCCTCCGCGCTGGTGTATTTCCTCGGATTGGTCGCGGATCAACGAGAGCTGTTTCAGGTCGGCCGAGACCTCAACGCACAGACCGGCAGCTTGTCACCATTGGTGGCCGCCGGTCTCTTCTACCTGATATTGACCATCCCGTTAACGCATTTGGTGAATTACATCGACTCCCGCCTGCGCAGCGGCCGTCGCGTCCCCAACCCGGAAGACAGCGCCGACATGCTCGCGACGAAGTTCGGCCAGGAGATCACATGACCGCCGGCACCGTGGGACGCGCGTCAGTATCGTTGACGGCCAAAGGCGTTCACCAAACGCTCGGTGGCAACAAGGTGCTGCGCGGTGTCGACATCGAGGCCCCCGCGGGCAGGACCGTCGCGGTCATCGGTCCGTCCGGCTCGGGTAAGTCGACGCTGTTGCGGACCCTGAACCGGCTTAATGAGCCTGACACCGGCGACATCCTGCTGGACGGAAAATCGGTGTTGCGCGACGATCCCGACGAGCTGCGCCAGCGCATCGGCATGGTGTTCCAGCATTTCAATCTCTTCCCGCATCTGAACGTGCTGAAAAACGTTGCGTTGGCGCCGCGCAAGCTGCGCAACCTGTCCGCGGACGAGGCGCGGGACCTTGCGCTGAGTCAGCTGGACCGAGTTGGGCTGAAACACAAGGTCGATGCGCGGCCGGGAATGCTGTCCGGGGGTCAGCAGCAGCGGGTAGCGATCGCGCGTGCGCTGGCCATGGCGCCACAGGTGATGTTCTTCGACGAGGCCACCTCCGCGCTGGATCCCGAAATGGTCAAAGGAATCCTGCAACTGATCGCCGACCTCGGGGCCGACGGCATGACGATGATCGTGGTCACCCACGAAATGGGTTTTGCCCGCTCAGCATCCGACACGGTCGTTTTTATGGATCACGGCAAGGTCGTGGAATCGGGACCTCCCGAGAAGATATTCGAAGCCGCGGAGACCGAACGTCTGCAGCGGTTTTTGTCCCAAGTACTTTGATGACAGCAAACTAGTTGGCGGTAGCTACATCAAGTACACCTAATAAAGGGCTAGACTGCCGATTTATGGCGGACAGCGATTCCGGCGCGGCCGACGTGACCGAGCTTGCGGAAGGCTTGCACCGCGCGCTGTCCAAATTGTTTTCGCTTCTGCGGCGCGGGGACCCGAGCGGTGCGGCGGCGGGCGAGTTGACCTTGGCGCAGCTGTCGATCCTGGTTACCCTGCTCGATCAAGGTCCCATTCGTATGACCGATCTTGCCGCCCACGAACGGGTGCGGACGCCCACCACCACCGTCGCGATCCGCCGACTGGAAAAGATCGGGCTGGTGAAACGTTCGCGCGACCCGTCCGACCTCCGAGCCGTGCTCGTCGACATCACCCCGCGAGGGCGCGCCGTTCATGGCGAGTCGCTGGCCAACCGGCGCGCCGCCCTGGCCGCGATGCTCAGCCAGCTCCCCTCCTCTGACCTGGACACGTTGATGAAGGCGCTTGCGCCGCTGCAGCGGCTGGCCTCCGGCGAGCCGACAGGCCCCGCGGGCGAGCCGGCGGCCCGCAAAGAGGCGTGAGACTCTAAGTTCGCCAATGCTTTTCGGTAGCGCCTTGCGGCGCGCTTAGACTGGCGTGCATGCCAACTGCACTCATCACCGGCGCCGGCGGCGGCATCGGATCCGCGATCGCGACGGCGCTAGCGCCCACCCACACCCTGCTGTTGGCCGGTCGGCCCTCTGACCGGCTCGACTCCGTCGCGGAGCGACTCGGCGCCACAACGTTTCCGCTCGACTTGACCGACTCCGACGAGATCGAGGCCGCCTGCGAAATCGTGGACGAACTCGATGTGCTGGTCCACAACGCGGGTGTCTCCATCCCGGGGCACGTCTCGGAATCGAATGTCGACGAATGGCGCGCCACCTTCGCCGTGAACGTCTTTGGGCCGGTGGCACTTACGCTCACGCTGTTACCGGCGTTGCGACAGGCTCACGGCCAGGTGGTCTTTATCAACTCCGGCGCGGGCCGCAACGTGTCGCCCGGCATGGCGTCCTATTCGGCCAGCAAGTTTGCATTGCGCGCCTTCGCGGACTCGCTGCGCAGTGATGAACCCGAGCTGCGGGTGACCACGGTCTATCCGGGTCGCACCGACAGCGATATGCAGCGTGAACTCGTTGAGTTCGAGGGCGGCAAGTACGACCCGGAGAATTTCCTGAAGCCGGAGACAGTAGCGCTAACGGTCGCCCACGCGGTGGCCACGCCGCCCGACGGTCACGTGCACGAGGTGGTGCTGCGGCCCGCCCAGCGATAACCGGGCGGGATATCGCGCTAGACGACCAGGTTGACCAGTCGACCCGGGACCACGATCATCTTGCGCGGGTTGGTGCCCGCCAAGAACGCCTGGACCTTTTCGTCGGCCAACGCCGCCGCCTTCAGGGTGTCCTCATCGGCGTCGGCGGACACCACTACTCGTCCGCGGACCTTGCCGTTGACCTGGACGGGGTATTCAACAGTGTCGTCGACGAGGTAAGCGGGGTCGGCTTGCGGGAAGGGGCCG
>DASYBR010000176.1:0-5856 GCA_036500645.1 Mycobacterium sp.
AGCGGCTTCGCGTGCCTGATCGCGTTCCAGAACGCCTCGGTGACCTGACCGGACAACGTCCGCCCGGAAGCATCGGTGATGGTGCCCGAGATGATCAGGGGCCAACGGCGTCCGCGGTCCTCGAACAGCGTCTCGACGGCGAATACCGCCGCCTTGGCGTTCAGCGAGTCGAAGATCGTCTCGATGATGAGGAGGTCGGCACCTCCGTCGACCAGGCCGTTGACGGCTTCGAGGTAGGCGGCGACCAGCTGGTCATAGGAGACGTTGCGGGCGCCGGGGTCGTTGACGTCCGGCGAGATCGACGCGGTCCGCGTCGTCGGCCCGATGGCGCCGGCGACGTAGCGTGGCTTTTCCGGGGTGCTGAACTCGTCGGCGGCCGCCCGCGCCAGGGCAGCGCCGGCGTAGTTCAGTTCGTAGCTCAAGTCGGCCATGTCGTAATCGGAGAGCGAGATCGCGTTCGCGTTGAACGTGTTGGTCTCCAGGATGTCGGCGCCCGCCTCGAGGTACTCGCGGTGGATCCCCTCGATGATCTGCGGCTGCGTCAGGTTGAGCAGGTCGTTGTTGCCCTGAAGAGCGGTCGGCCACTCCGTGAACCGATCGCCGCGGTAACCGGCCTCGTCCGGTCGGTCCCGCTGGATCGCCGTGCCCATCGCGCCATCGATCACCATGATCCGCTGTCGCAGAGCTGCCGTCAGCTCCTCGGTGCAGTCGGGGCGGATGTTCGGCGCGAAGGTGTTCGACTCAAAGTTGTTCGGCCCCGAGGCGTTGACGGTGGCGCTCACGTACGTTCCTTCCGTAGCGGAAGGCGTCCTTGACTCTGCCGAGCGTGGCGGCTACCGGTTTGGACCGGAGAACCGTTGCAACGCCTCTCGACCAGCAAAGTCTACGTCGTCACCCGACGTCTGGACGCCCAGCTCGACCCGATCCGCTTGGCGATCGCGGTGCCCTCGAGCGCCGGTTCGCGGATCGTGTCGGCAGTGTGATAGTTACCAAGGTTAACAAGATTGCAGCCGAACGTATTTCGTCTCGACCGCGGCCGCGCCGGTTGTTGAAGTCGTCAAGCGTCAGGTCAGCGGCCTGCAATTGAGTGCCCATCGCACCGTCGTCGACCACCACACGCTGCGCCAAAGTGTCGAGGATGTCCGTGTCGTAGCGGTGTTTTTTAGCGGCGGTCACGCCATAAGAATAGTCGCCCTATGAAATCCGCCCAGTGGTTGACAGCTCGCTGACAGGCAAGGCCAATGGCTCACTCAGTGGTAGGCCGAACATCCGGGCCCGATTAAATACCCCAACTCGCCCTCGGACCACGCACGGTCCGCATCGTCGCCGGGCCCGAGGCCGTACCCTGATTCTGTGACCCCGCCCGATGGCCCCCCCTTTGGCCTCCCTGGTGAGAAAGCCGCTTTGCCCGAACTGCACAACACCATCGTCGTGGCGGCGTTCGAGGGCTGGAACGACGCCGGTGACGCGGCCAGCGATGCCCTCGAACACCTCGAGGCCATCTGGGAGGCCGACCCGATCTTGGAGATCGACGACGAGGCCTATTACGACTACCAGGTGAATCGCCCCGTCATCCGGCAGGTCGACGGGGTTACCCGCGAACTGGTGTGGCCGGCGATGCGGATCTCTCACTGCCGGCCACCGGGCAGCGACCGCGATGTCGTGCTGATGCACGGGGTGGAACCGAACATGCGCTGGCGCACCTTCTGCGCCGAATTGGTGGCCATCGCCGACAAGCTCAACGTGGACACGGTGGTGATCCTGGGAGCCCTGCTGGCCGACACCCCGCACACCCGACCGGTTCCGGTTTCCGGAGCGGCGTACTCCTCCGAGTCGGCGAAACGCTTCGGACTCGAGGAAAGCCGCTACGAGGGCCCCACCGGCATTGCCGGGGTTTTTCAGGACGCATGCGTGGCCGCCGGGATCCCGGCGGTGACGTTCTGGGCGGCGGTGCCGCATTACGTGTCGCAGCCCCCTAACCCAAAGGCGACGGTGGCGTTGCTGCGCCGGGTCGAAGACGTGCTCGACATCGAGGTTCCGCTGGCTGACCTGCCGGCGGAGGCCGAGGAGTGGGAGCTGGCGGTAACCGAAATGGCCACCGAGGACGAGGACCTGGCCGAGTACGTCACCTCGCTGGAGCAGCGCGGCGACGCCGAGGTCGACATGAACGAGGCCCTGGGCCAGATCGACGGCGACGCGCTGGCCGCCGAGTTCGAGCGCTATCTGCGCCGCCGCCGTCCCGGCTTCGGACGCTAGCTCGCGGGCTTCCCCAGGCCTTCGTTGTAGGCGCTGGTAGAGCGGCCGAGGGCGGCGACTTCCGCGTCCATCCGCGGCAACAGCTCCGCAGTGGGCTTGCGAATGGGAAACTCACCGACCGGGGTGGACACCACCGGCTTGATCCAGCGGAACAGACGCACCCAGCCAGGGCAGAAGACGCGGCTTTTGCGCCCCTCGATGCCCTTGACGAAGGCGGCCGCGCATTTGTCGACCGTGGTGGTCTTGTTCGACGGCCAGGGCAGGCTGGCGAGCAGCTTGCCGAATGAAGGCATGTCGTCCTTGCCGTCGCGGACCAGGGCGGTGTCGATCCAGGACATGTGCGCCGAGCCGACCCTGACGCCGTGGTGGGCCACCTCCAACCGCAACGCATTGGCGAGCATCTCGACGCCGGCCTTGGCCGCGTTGTACGGCGCCAGACCCGGGCACACCGCATACGCCGCCAGCGACGAGACGATCAACACATAACCGCGGCGTTCGATCACCGTCGGCAACGTGGCACGCACAGTGTGAAAGACGCCGAGCACGTCGACATCGAGCACGCGCTTGAACGCCTCCGGGTCGACCTGCTGCAACGACCCATAGCTGGCGATGCCGGCATTGGCCACGACCACGTCGATGCCGCCGAACCGCTCGACGGCCTGGGCGGTGGCGGCCTGCATCGCGGGCAGGTCGCGCACGTCGGCGACCGCGGTCAGCACCCGGTCGCCGCCGAGTTCGGCGGCGATCGCGGCCAGCTCGGCCTGGTTGAGATCGGTCAGCACGAGTGTGGCGCCCCTGCTATGCAAGCGGCGCGCGACCTCTGCCCCGATTCCCCGGGCACCGCCGGTGATCAAGACAACCTTGCCTTCGATATTGCCGCCGCGCTTGCCATTAACCATCAGAGGTCCACTCCAAGTAATGCATCGATCGCGGTTGCGACCAGCTTCGGCGTTTCCGTGTCATGGCCGCCGTACTCCAGCGCGTCGGTGGCCCAACCATCGAGTGCGACAAGCGCTTTGGGGGTATCGAGGTCGTCGGCCAGGTACCGGCGCACCCGCGCGATCACGTCGGTGGCGTCCGGGCCGGCGGGCAGTGCGGTCGCGGAGCGCCAGCGCTGCAGCCGGGCCGTGGCCTCGTCGAGCAACTCCGGGCTCCAGAATCGGTCCGCACGGTAGTGCCCGGCCAGCAGACCGAGTCGAATGGCAGGCGCCTCAACACCTTGCGCGCGCAGCGTCGACACCAGCACCAGGTTGCCGCGACTCTTGGACATCTTGTGGCCGTCCCACCCGATCATCCCGGCGTGCACGTAGTGGCGGGCGAATCGCCGTTCGCCGCGGACACATTCGGCGTGCGCGGCAGTGAATTCGTGATGCGGGAAGATCAGGTCGCTGCCCCCACCCTGGATGTCCAGCCCGCTGCCGATGCGGCTGAGCGCGATCGCCGCGCACTCGACGTGCCAGCCGGGTCGGCCGGGACCGAACGGCGACGGCCAACTCGGCTCCCCCGGGCGCGCGGCCCGCCAGAGCAAGGCGTCGAGTTCGTCGGTCTTGCCGGGCCGCTGGGGGTCCCCGCCGCGCTGGTCGAAAAGCCGCAGCATGGTCTCGCGGTCATACCCCGACTCGTAGCCGAACTGCGGTGTGGCGTCGGCGCGGTAGTAGATGTCCGGGTGTTCGCCGTCGACGACATACGCGGCCCCCGAGGCCAGCATCTTCTCGACGAGTTCGACGACTTCGGGAATCGCCTGGGTGGCCGGCACGTACTCGCGGGGCGGCAGGACGCGTAGCGCCGCCATGTCCTCACGAAAACGGGCGACCTCGCGGTCGCCCAACTCACGCCAGTCCACTCCGTCACGTTCAGCACGCTCGAGCAGCGGATCGTCGACGTCGGTGACGTTCTGCACGTAGTGCACCGCGTGGCCGAGATCCAGCCACTGGCGGTGGATGAGGTCGAACGCCAGATAGGTGGCCGCGTGACCGAGGTGGGTCGAGTCGTAGGGCGTGATCCCGCAGACGTACATCGTGGCGGTCGATCCGGCCGCCACCGGTCGTATCTGCCGATCAGACGTGTCATACAGCCGGAGCTCCGGTCCGCGTCCGCGCAACACGGGTACCGGTGGAAACGCCCATGACTGCATGCCAACGACTCTAGGCCCGCCGACGATGCGGCCCGCGTGGCGGGCCGAGGAGAAGGCGGGCACTCAGGCAGCGCGAGCGCCGATCCCGTCAGCGCCACGCGTCGCGGATGGCACCGAGCAGGATCGGCGCCAGCTCGGCGCGACACATCACGAAGTCGGGCAGATACGGATCGAGTTGGTTGTAGCGCAGCGGCGATCCGTCGAGCCTCGACGCATGCATGCCGGCGGCCATCACCACTCCGGCGGGCGCCGCCGAATCCCATTCCCATTGACCGCCGGCGTGGACGTAGGCGTCGACATCTCCGTCGATGATGGCCATCGCTTTGGCGCCCGCTGAGCCGATCGCTACGGGCTGAATCGCCAGTGTCTGTCGGATGCGGTGCAAGACGGCGGGTGGCCGGGTGGCGCTGACTGCTATCCGGATGGTGTGGGGAACGCCCACGCGCGCGGCGCCGGCGCTCACGGTGTCGCTGCGATAGATCGTGTTCCCGCGGGCCGGCAGCGCCACGGCCGCGTCGGTGATCTCCCGCTCGCCATCGGTGGGTCGCTGCCACAGCGCGATGTGCACCGCCCAGTCGTCGCGGCCCGGCGTGGAAAACTCCCGAGTGCCGTCCAGCGGATCGATGATCCACACCCGATCGCGCTTCACCCGGACCAGGTCGTCGTAGGCCTCTTCGCTGAGCACCGCGTCGCTCGGCCGCTCGGCCCGCAGCCGACGCAGGATCAGGGCGTTGGCCAGACTGTCACCCGCGTCGCCCAGCGCCCAGGGATGGCCGAAACCGACCTCATCGCGGACCTTTAGCAGCAACTCCCCCGCATCGGCGGCGAGATCGGCGGCTAGTGCGGCGTCCGTCATCTCACTCGGGTCCGGGGTCACCGCATCAGTATTGCCGACTTCATTGCCGACTTCGGTATTGCCAACGGCCGCCGGCTAGAACGCGGGCCACGGTATCGGCCGGTGCCGGTTCGGCCCCGGCATGACCGGATTGTCCAGGAGCGCGAACGCGCGCTTGCGCATCGCCGCGATTTCGGCTCGGGTGATGTTTCCGGCCAGTTCGTCGCCGAGCGAGCCGGTGAGGGCCTCTGCGAACGCCGCCACCGTCTCCAACGTCTCGTCGTCGACGGGCTTGCCTGCCCAGCCCCACAACACGGTGCGCAGCTTGTTCTCGACGTGCAGACACACACCGTGATCGACCCCGTACACGTGGCCGTCGAGGCCGAACAGGACGTGGCCGCCCTTGCGGTCGGCGTTGTTGACGAGCACATCGAACACCGCCATCCGCCGCAGCCGTATGTCGTCGGCGTGCATCAGGACGACCTCGTCGCCGGCGTAGTCGTAGGCCCGCAGCACCGGCAGATAACCCGGCTGCAGCTTGCCGACGGGAAACAGGTCGACCAGGTCCGGTCCCGGCCTGGGGTCGGAGTCGGCCGCGTCACCGGGTTGCTGCACCCACAACTGCAGCATG
>DASYBR010000177.1:0-5105 GCA_036500645.1 Mycobacterium sp.
CGCGGGTGCCGACCTGCTGGTAGAGCGTGCGCGTCGAGATCTTCAGATCCGCGGCCAAGCGCCGGGCACCCAGCGCCTCGACGCCCTCGGCGTCCAGCAGTGCCAGCGCACGATCGTAGATGTCCTGCACGGGAATCAGCGGCCGCGGCATGGCGGCTAGCTCGCGCTCATGGCTCGGGCAGCGCCGTCCAATCGCGAGACAGCCGCGAGGTGAACACCGGCGGTCGGCGATCGAGAAACGCGGCGACGCCTTCGCTCGCATCGGCGGTGCCCATGACCCGTTGGTGCAACTGCGTTTCCAGCGACGCCACCTGGCGCGGGGTGTAGCTGCTGATCGCGCTGTCCCACAGCAGCCGCTTGGACAACGCCGCCGACATCGGCGCCACGTTGACCGCGATGTCACGGGCCATCGCCAAGGCGTGATCGAGCACCTGGCCGGCCGGCAGGACGCGATTCGCGATGCCGAGTGCGACCGCCTCGTTCCCGCCGAACGTTCGCCCGGTGAGCAACAGGTCGGCGGCCACACTCACGTTGGTCAGCTGCGCCAGCGTCCAGTGCGACATGCAGTCCGGTATCACGCCCCGACGGACCTGCACCACACCGTATTTGGCGTCGTCGGCCACGATGCGGATGTCGGCCTGCAGCGCGATGGTCAAGCCGATGCCGATGGCGTGGCCGTTGACCGCCGCGATCACCGGCTTGCGCAGTTCGAATGCGGCCGGGGTGATCGGGGACGCCGAGAACGTACCGTCGTCGGCGGGCGCGTCGAACGGGCTTGGGCCACCGGAGAAGTCGGCGCCGGCGCAAAACGCGCGCCCGGCGCCGGTGACCACGATTACCCGGACGTCGTCATCGCCGTCGCAGTCCAGGTATGCGCGGCTCAGCAGCGCGCCCATCTCGGCGGTGTAGGCATTGAGACGCTCGGGCCGATTGAGGGTGAGCACCGCCACGCCCGCGTCGACGTCGACCGTCGCGTCACTGCTCATCGCAGCGCCGGCGTCCGGTGCAGGGCGCCGATCAGGTCGGCGATGTCCGCGGCGCGCGGCGGGTAGCCGGGAAAGTAACAGCACACCTCGTCGGCGTGCCCGGAAAACCGCGTGGCGATCTGCTCGGCGCATTCCTCCGGGGAGCCGACGATCCCGATCCGGGCCACCATCGGTTCGCTGATCAGTCGGCGCATCTCGGCGAAGCGCCCCTGCTTGGACAGCGTGTTGAGCTCCGGATGGGCGTCGGCCCAGCCCTCGACCTCGAGCACGGGCAGGTAGGCCGGTGTCGAGCCGTAGAACGAAATGAGCGACGCCACACCGTCGATCGCGGGCGCCAGGTCGGCTTCGTCGCGGCCGAGAGCGACCATTGCCTGGGCGACGATCTGAAAATTGTCGGAGCCTCGTCCCGACCGGCGCAGCCCCTCCTCGATCGCGGGGACGGTGCGCTCGGTGAAATGGCGAGCGCTGTTAAACGGCATCACCAGTAGCCCGTCGGCGACTTCGGCGGCGGTCCTCGTCATGACCGGGCCCAGCGCGCCCAGCAGCACCGGCGGCGGCCCGAACGGGTTGGGGCCGGGATTGAAGTTGGGCGCCATGATCGTATGGGTGAAGAATTCGCCGCGAAAGTTCAAGCGGGCCTGGCCTTCCCACGCGGCGAAGATCGCCTTGATCGCCGAGACGGTCTCGGCCATCCTTGCCGCCGGCCTCTCCCACCTGCTGCCGTAACGCTTCTCGATGTGGGCCTTCACCTGCGAACCGAGGCCGAGCCGAAAGCGGCCGCCGCTGTACAGCTGTACGTCGTAGGCGGCGTGTGCCAGATGCAACGGGCTGCGCGGCGGGGCGATCGCGACGTTAGTCATCAACTCGCAACTGGTCGCGCCGGCGGCGACGATCAACGGGAAGAACACGTCGTGCTGGCCCTCGAAGGTGAACAGGCCGTCGGCACCCGTCGCGGCGATGTCGGCCGCGCTTGCGCCCGCCTGCGCCGGTGAACCGTCGATCTGCAGGTGTACCTTCATGCGCCTACCGTCCCGTTAGGAAAACACTGTGTTTTTACCTCATCGGCGAGCACGCCCGCAAGACCCGCTATTCGGAGAGCTGAAACTCCACCATCTCGGCGACGGCGTCCACGGCGTCGCTGAGCGCGGCGAGGCGCTCGGCGGCCGAGGGCGCCGAGAGCACCGTGTATTGGTCGGCGGTGCCGATCGGAATCCGGGCCGCCAACGCGAACAGACGTTGCCCGGCGGTGATATCGGCCCTGTCGCCACCCAAGAGCGTCGCGCGGTCCGGCAACGGAACGTCCCGGGCGTCGGCGATCCGCTCGAACAGCGCCATCACCCGGTCTTCGACGTCGAGCAACTGGGCTGCTGACACCGGGTCCCCCGGTTCGTCGGGCCACAGCGTGACCGCCGCCCGCGGATACGGGTCGTCGGGCAGCCACTGCGACACCCGGATCCGCTCCCCGGTTCGGCACTGCAGCGAGTATCGGCCGGCGCCGTGATCGACACATTCGGTGATCCTGGACAGGATGCCGACATCGCACCGCGCATCGCCACCGCCCACCTCGCGCCCGTGCGAGATCAGCACCACCCCGAACGGGTCGCCGGTGTCGAGGCAGTGCCGGACCAGCGCCCCATAGCGGGGTTCGAAGACCCGCAACGGCAGGTCCTGGTCGGGCAGCAGCACCGACTCCAGCGGAAACATCGCCAGCTCAAGGGGTTTCGTCAAACCTTCAACGTCATCCATCTACAGTTCCAATTCAGCGACCAGCGCGTCGACGACGGCACGCAGGTCGCCGTCATGCTCTTCGGCCACCCGGCGCTGGCGCTGGTATGAGGCACCCCGGCGCGGGATGTCGGCCACCGCGGCCAGCTCGTCGGCGCACCCCAATGACTTCGCCACCGGCTCCAGCCGGTTCAGCACGTCGTCGAGATCCTCGGTCACCAATCGTTCGTTGCTGTCTGCGTCCTGGATGATCACGGCGTCCAGGCCGTACCGGGCGGCACGCCACTTGTTCTCCTGGTTGTGCCAGGGCGGCATGCTCGGCAACGACTCGTCGGCTTCCAGCCTGCGATCCAAGTCGACCACCAGGCAGTGTGTCAACGCGACCAGCGCGCCCAGCTCCCGCAGGTTCGAGACGCCGTCGCACACCCGCACCTCGAGGGTGCCCAGGTGCGGTGACGGCCTGATGTCCCAACGAACTTCGTCGACGTGATCGATGATGCCGGTCTTCTTCTGGTCGTAGACGAACCCTTCGAACTCCCGCCAGGTCTGGAATTGGAAAGGCAGGCCGGCGGTGGGCAACTGCTGAAACATCATCGCGCGGTTGCTCGCGTAGCCGGTGTCGTCGCCGGTCCACCACGGCGAGGACGCCGAGAGCGCCAGCAGGTGCGGGTAGTAGTTCAGCAGCGACGTCATGATCGGCATCACCTTGTTCGGCGATGAGATCCCGACGTGCACGTGCACGCCCCAAATCAGCATCTGTCGCCCCCACCACTGGGTGCGCTTGATCAGTTCGGCATACCGAGGCCCGGCGGTGAGCTTCTGCGTGGACCACTGCGCGAAGGGGTGGGCGCCGGCGCAGAACAACTCCATGCCGCGATCCTCGACGATCCGGCGCGCGGGTCCCAGGGTTGCGCGCAGATCCTCCATCGCCTCCGGCGCGGATTGGCAGATGCCGCTCACCACTTCGACGGTGTTGCGCAGCAATTCCTTGTGCACGCGCGGGTTTTCGCCGATTTCCGCGATGACCGCGGTGGCTTCGTTGCTCAGGTCGCGGGTCTGCTGGTCGACGAGCGCGAACTCCCACTCCACGCCGATGGTCGGCCGTGGTGAACGGGCGAAATCGATATGCGAGTCAGCCCTTTTAGCCGGCACCGATAACACCGCACGCCACCCGTTTGCCGGCGTCACCGGTGCTCATCGTCGTCTCGTCGGGGCCGGGCGTTCCGTTGCTCTGGTTGTAGCGCTCCGGTGGGATGTTGGCGAAGTTGTCGGCGCCGGCATGAATGATGATCGCGGTCTTCTGGCCGCTGAGCAGGTCGTCCATGGTGAAGGCGTCCGTGGTGGTCATCAACGACGCCGAACCGTCCCTGCGCACCTGCAGCGAGGTGAGGTCACCACTGGCGGGCTCGGTGGAATGGCCGGGCATCTGGAAGTGCCCACTCGCGGACAGGAAATCCCCCGGCGCGCCACCGGTCGGGCCCACCGAGTTGGGCTCGCACTTGCCGACCTTGTGGATGTGCACCCCGTGGAAGCCGGGCGTGAGCACGCCGTTGGCGGTCGTTTCGATGGTGACGGTGGCATAGCCGTTGTTGAATTGGAACGTCGCCGTCGCGACCTGGGTGCCGTCCGGGGCCTTGAGGCGGGTGGTGATGTTCGCCGACGCCCCCGGACCGGCCTCCGCGTTCCCCGTTGTCGACGGCGCCGGGGCACCGGTCCAGATCGGCGGCACGGTGCCCGGGGTCGACGACGTGTGCTCGGGTGACGAGCAAGCGCTCAGCAGAACGACGGAACTCGCCACAATCAACGGCAACTTTCCCATAGCCGAAGCCTAACGCGGGCTCACCCCGTAATGAGGACGATGACACCCGGCGGTTGGTTGCTGAGTGCGGGAATTCTCGGCTCCACCGCGGCGCCCAGGATCTTCCCGACGGCGTCCGCGGTTGCGTGCTCATCGTCGGCGTCGGTGTAGTACACCGTGGTGGTGGAGACGTCCGAGACCGACAGGTTTCCCGTGTCGGTGACCTTGAAGCCCGCGGCGGTGAGTTGGTCCTTCGCGTGCCCGGCGACGCCCTCTTTGGTCGAGATGTTGTAAATCCGCACCTCGGCCTGGTTCGCCGCCGGCTTGTTGGTGGGCGAAGTCGTTGTCGAGCTGGTGCTGCTGGTGCTACTCGAGGCCGACGAGGCCGTGTCGTCGTCGGAGTTCTGCGATGAGCCCAACGCCTGCCAGCCGAGCAACAAAAAGATGACGCCTAAAAACAGCAGCACCATCACCATGGCCCGCAGGGGAAGCCCCGTCGAATCGGGGACTCGCTCTTTCATCGAGCCCTACTGTAGCGAGTCAGGTCACCTCAAAGCCGAGGCGCCGCGCCGCTCGCGCCTTCTGACGGCTGGCGC
>DASYBR010000178.1:0-2667 GCA_036500645.1 Mycobacterium sp.
TCGTCGGTCAGGTTGAACACGTCCTCACATAGCGTGACGCACACTCCGTGGCCGCGGCAGCGCTGGTCGTCCACCCAGACTTTCATGCCGGCGTGAATTCCAGGTGCAGCTCGGTGAGGCCGCGCAGAATGTAGGTCGGAACGTATTGGTAGCGGCGGTCATTCGCCGGCCCGTGCACGCGCTCGTTGATCCGGATGTCGGACGTGCGGTCCAGCAGCCGCTCGATGGCCACCCGCGTTTCCGCACGCGCCAGCGGCGCGCCGGGGCAGCTGTGAATGCCCCGCCCAAACGAGATGTGCTGGCGGGCGTTCTTGCGGGCCGGATCGAAAGTGGTGGGGTCTTCGAACCGGCGCGGATCGCGGTTGGCCGCGGCCTGCACAACCATCACCGTTGTGCCAGCCGGCAAGTCGACTCCGCCGATGTTGACCGGCCTCCGATTCATCCGGAAGTCTCCCTTGACCGGGCTCTCGATGCGAAGCGACTCTTCGATGAAATTGGGAATCAGGCTGCGGTCCTTGCGCAACTGCGCCTGGATGTCGGGACGCTCCCCCATCGTCTGCAGCGCGGCGCCCAGCAGTCGCACGGTGGTTTCCTGACCCGCCGAGAAGACGTTGCTCGCGACCCGGGCGACATCTTCGACCTCAGGTGTCGAGCCGTCGGGGTAGGTGGCGGTCGCAAGGCCGGTCAGCACGTCGTCGCGGGGCTCACCACGACGGTCGCGGACATAGTCGGAGAAAAGGCCGTAGAGGAATTCCAGCGGACTGTGCGCGAGCGATTCCTTGCCGGTGCCCCCGACGCCGCCACCTGAGTGCTCGCGGATGCCTTTGATGAACTTGTCACGATCCTCCATTGGCACACCGAGCAGGTCGGCAATGACCAGCAGCGTGAATGGGCCGGCGAAGCCCTTGATCCAGTCACCTTCGCCAGGCGCCAGGAATCCGTCGAGCACTTGGTCGGCAAGCGCCCACATGGCGTCCTCGTTCTCCTTGAGGCGCTTCGGGGTGATCAGCCGCATCAGCAGGGAGCGGTGGTTGGTGTGGGTCGGCGGATCAAGCGTGGGCAGCTGGTCGCTGAACGGCAGTTTGTCGCGATGTTGCTCGATCAGCTCGGTGACGTCGTCACCCTCCAGGGATACCGGAAAACCGGGAAACGGCCCGGTCACCGAGATGCACGACGACCACGTCTCGGCGTCGTTGAGCACGGCGCAGGCCTCGTCCCAACCCGTCACCATCGTGACGTCGTGGTGGTTTTCCCGAGTCACCGGGCACTGCTGCCGGAGGGCCTCGTAATAGGGATAAGGGTCCGCGATGAGTTCGCTGCCGCGGAAGAAGTCCAACTCGGTGAAGTCATTCACTATCGCGCACCGTTCCAATCTCGACCTGTGAGAATGCGCCTCTCAGAGATGAGTATCAGGTTTCCACAGAGCATGCCGCGACGTCAACGCAACCCAGGAGTACTGCAGGGTTAGCCGGCCGGAATGAGGTCGGCCTCCACAGCCGCGAAGGCCATTACCCGGCTGCGGAACGTCTCGACCAGCCCGATCGAATCCAGCGGCATCGCGGCGGCCGAAAGGGCCTGGGCCTTGAACGCCTGGGCCGCGGCGCTGAGCCGGTGCTGGACCAGACCCACGCTGTCGTCCAACTCGGCCGGCCACGTCTCGCCCCACAAGGTGACTTCGGTGGCGCCCTGGTCAAGCGCCTGCACGACACCCTGGCGGACGCGGGAATCGCAGCTGCAAAGGTCCGCCGCAGCGGCCAGAGTCCGGGGAGGCGGCCGGTTCCCCGCCGTTGCCAGTGCGTATTCCAGATCGACGATCTGGGCGCCGAGAATCTGCAGCGGTCGTTCGTCGGGATGGTCGACGAGCAAGACGGTGACGTCCCAGCCCGCCATCGCCCGGTCGAACAGCCAACCGCCGGCGAACTTCACCACGTCGGCGACGTCCGCGGCGACCACGTCGAGCCGGTATCTCATGCCGAGGTCGGCGGTGCCATGTCCCGCGCCAACGATTCCGCGTATTCCTTGAAGACCTCGGTCAGTGGTATCGAGGGATTGATCAACCATGTGGTCTCCATTCCGGTGATGAAGGCAAGGATCTGCACCGCCTTGACGGTGACATCCATATCCATGCGGTACCGGCCGGCCTGCTGACCTCGCCGGATGAGCTCGGTGATGATGTCGGCCGCACCCTGGTATCTGGCGGCGAGACGGTCGTGCAACGGTGCGTCGGGGTCGACGTTCTCCGCCAGTAGCACGGTGAACGTGCCCACCAGTTCGGGCGACCGGTAGAACCGATCGGCGACCGCGGCGATTTCTGCGATCAGATCGCCGGCTCGGTCCGCGTGCGCGTCGTCATCGGCGTCCCGGACGTCGAGCACGGCGTGTAAAAGCTGTTCCTTGGATTCGAAGTGATGCAGCAAGCCGGCGGGGCTGACACCGGCTTCGCCGGCAATCTGGGCCAGGGTCGTATTGCGCCACCCATTACGGGTCAGCAGCCGCTGCGCGACGGCCAGGATCCGCTGTTTGCGGTCCTCACCCTTGGCGCGCAACGACTCGTACGGCCGTGTCTGCGGCATCGGACTCCTTCGTCCAATCAACCAACTGAACACACAGTAGGTTGGTTTGCCGACCGTGACAAGGGTCGCATTTTGACGCCGTCACAAACCAAGC
>DASYBR010000179.1:0-3345 GCA_036500645.1 Mycobacterium sp.
CGTGTGCTGCAATGACGTGATGACCCTCGAGGAATTGGCGGATATCGAAGCCATCAAGCAGCTCAAATACCGGTATCTGCGCGCACTGGACACCAAGCACTGGGACGATTACGCCGACACGCTGGCCGAGGACATCAAAGCCGACTACGGGCCCTCGCTCGGTAACGAATTGCACTTCACCAACCGCACCGAAGTGGTGGATTACATGCGTACGTCGCTGGGCCCGAACGTCATCACCGAACACCGGGTGACCCATCCAGAGATCCTCGTCGACGGCGATACCGCAACGGGCAGTTGGTATCTGCAGGATCGGGTTATCGTCACCGAATTCAACTTCATGCTGATCGGTGCGGCCTTCTACCGTGACGAATACCGACGCACCAAGGACGGGTGGAAGATCAGCGTCACCGGCTACGACCGAACCTACGATGCCACGATGTCGTTGGCGGGCCTCGATTTCAAAGTCGAACCCGGTCGCGCGCTTGCCGATTGAGTTACTTGGTAATCGCGATCACCGCTCCGGGCCGCAGCCATTTCATGATCGACACCAGCTGAGCGTCGTCGACCGCCACGCATCCCTCGGTCGGTTTGCCGTCGGTGGTGTGGAAGAAGAACGCCGCACCGCCGCCCGGAACCTTGTTCTTGTTGACGCCCATCACCACCGCGTGCTTGTACTGCGGGATCTGCAGGTTTTCGCTGTCGGCCGTGTTGAACGGGCACTGCGCCCGCTGGCAGACCTGCATGGAGTTGAAGGTGGGGCTGTGGTCGTCACCGCTCCACCAGTGGTTGGCCCCGACTTGGGTATACGGCAGCCCGGTGCCGGGATTGGCCGCGGTGCCGAAAGCGGAGTCGAGGGTGTAGACGCCCATCGGCGTGGCCGGCACCCCACTCTTGGCCTGCGGTGCCATGCCCGCCGATCCGACGTGCGTGGGAATATCGGTCCGCAACGCCTGCCATCCGGCGGCGGTGCGCTGGTAAATGTCCATCGAGGCGTTTGACCCGCCGGTGCTCGTAACCGAAACCACCTGGGTGGCATTGCCAACCGCGTTCGCAAACCACGGCGTGCCGGCCGCGCCACTTGTCGGCGCCAGTACCAGCGCTGCGAGCACCGCGCACGCCAAAACGCAAAGCGAAGCGATCAGTCGGCGCATGACCTCAATCGTCAGACCCAGCTGGGCTCGGGGTCAAGTAAAGCTTTAGAACCGGTTGGGTCACCGCGCCGTGATCAAATGCCCTCCGCCGCAGGGATTTAGCGCAGCAGGAGGTATCGCGGGCCGAAATACCAACAGGCACAACAGAAAATACAGATAGCCCAACGACCAGCCGGCGAGCACGTCGGACGGGTAATGCACGTTCAAAGCGACCCTGGCGACCCCGACCGCCGGCAGGCTCAACGCGGTCACCGCGATCACGGCGCGGGCCGTCGACCGATTCAACATCGGCAACACGAAGCACACCATGGCGAGCAGGGCAGCGGTCGCCTCGAGCGCGTGCCCGGAGGGAAATGAGGTGGCGGACTCGGGCACCAGCATCGTCGAGGGCCGCGGGCGGTTCGCCAACGCCTTGGCCGCCACCGTCACGAGGCCGCTCAGCGGCGCGCAGGTCAGCAGCACCAGTGCCGCCCGTAGGTTGCGCATCGCCAGGGCGGCAACCGTTGCCACCACGCCCAGCAGCCGCAACGGCACCGGGCCCAGAGCAAAGGACACCCCCGCCCAGAACCGCACCCATATCGGGTGCTTGACCGCGACGGCATGCGCGGCGTTCAGCAGCGACCAATCGAAGCGATGCAGCCAATGCCAGTCCTGGCGGTAACCCACCCACATCGCCGCGTAGACCGTCGCGGCTGCCAGGGCGACCAAAACGGCCAGGTAGGTGCGTGGGCGGGTCATGATCAACCGATACCAGCTTTGTGGCCGGGTCATACTGGCGGTATGGCCGTCTTTGTCCGCAAGTTGTTCGGCATCGGGAAGCTGCCCGAGCAGCTGCATGCCGAGGCCGAGGCCGAGGGCCTCATCTACATTGCTGACTACGTCGCCGTGACGCGGCGGTTCAGCGGCGTCATCCCCGGGGTGCGGTTGCCGCGCAGCGTCGCCAGTTACACCGGCTCGCTGGTGTTCACTTCGGAGCGGGTGCTGGCAACCCTGTCCATGCTGCCGAAGCTGGCCGGCCCGACCGTTAACGTCCGCTGGGACGCGCCGCAGACTGGGCCGGCGAAGGTCGAGATTTCGGACACCGGTTTGCAGCTCGACGTCGATGTCGCCCAGATCGACCAGAAGTTCAGCGGCGAGCTGTCGGTGCACTACAAGGTCGACATTCCGGCCGACGTGCTCAGCGGCCTGCCGCGGCAATCGCTGGCCTTCGACATGCCGCCTGAGTACGTGTTCCGCGCGGTCGGCGTCACCTATAGTCCCTGATCGTGATGCGCGGCCAGGGCGGCTGCCGCAACACCGCCAGGCTGGCGATCACCGCTGCCAGCAGGCCGGTGATCACCCCGATCTGAGCGATGCGATTCGTATTAACCGCCGGCACCCACGACGCCTCGCCGCCGCGGATGACGAACACGCCCAGGGGTTTGACGACGGGGATCACGGTGGCTCCGTCGGGAGTCTGATAGGGCTCGCCGTAAACGCGGCCGGCATCGGGATCGACGATCAGCTGGTCAAGTACGTCGGAAGGCTTCACGAATCCACGCTAACGCGGATTTTCTAGGATGGCTGACGTGACCGATCAGGCATTCAGCCCGCAAGAGCGGCGAGCCGTCTACCGCGTCATCTCGCAGCGGCGCGACATGCGCCGCTTCGTGCCCGGCGGCGTGGTGGCGCCAGACGTCCTGGCGCGCCTGCTGCAGGCCGCGCACGCGGCGCCCAGCGTCGGTCTGATGCAGCCGTGGCGCTTCATCCGGATCACCGATGACTCGCTGCGGCGGCGCATTCACGCGATCGTCGAGGAAGAACGCCCGCTCACCGCCGCGGCCCTGGGCGAGCGGGCCGACGAGTTTCTGGCGCTGAAGGTGGAAGGCATTCTCGAGTGCGCCGAGCTTCTGGTGGTTGCTCTCGGCGACGAGCGCGATAAGCACGTGTTCGGCCGGCGGACGCTACCGCAGATGGACCTCGCGTCGGTGTCGTGCGCGATCCAGAACCTATGGCTGGCGGCGCGCTCCGAGGGCCTCGGCTTGGGCTGGGTATCGCTGTTCGATCCGCCGCAGCTGGCCGCCCTGCTGGAGATGCCCGCCGGCGCCGAGCCGGTGGCCATCCTGTGCCTGGGCCCGGTGCCCGAATTTCCCGATCGCCCGGCGCTGGAACTGGACGGCTGGGCCTCGGCGCGACCGCTGTCGGAATTCGTCTG
>DASYBR010000180.1:0-6324 GCA_036500645.1 Mycobacterium sp.
GCGTCGGGCACCGGATCGCTGCTGAGCTCACTGATCGACTCCGCCGTCGGCGACTTTCCGGCCAGGGTGGTCGCCGTCGGCGCCGACCGTGACTGCCTGGCCACCGAGATCGCAGCCGGGGTGTCCGTGCCCGCCTTCACGGTCCGGCTCGGCGATCACCTCGACCGCGAGGCGTGGGACGCGGCCATCACCGAGGCCACCGCCGTCCACTCTCCGGATCTGGTTGTATCGGCAGGTTTCATGAAAATACTTGGGCCGCAGTTCCTTTCACGGTTCTACGGACGCATCATAAACACCCACCCGGCGCTGCTACCGGCGTTCCCGGGCGCACACGGAGTGGCCGACGCGTTGGCCTACGGAGTGAAGATCACGGGCTGTACGGTGCACCTGGTAGATGCCGGGATGGACACCGGGCCGATCTTGGCGCAGCAATCCGTTGCGGTGCTCGACGGCGACAGTGAAGAAACTCTGCATGAACGCATCAAAGTCACCGAACGGAAGCTTCTGGTGGACGTGGTGGCAGCGATTGCGACCGGCGGCCTGACCCTGGTCGGGAGAAAAGCGACGATCGGACGAGAGGCGAACCACCGATGAGCACTGACGAATGGCGAGAGACGGCGAAAAGGCCGATCCGCCGCGCTTTGATCAGCGTCTACGACAAGACCGGGCTCATCGAACTCGCCAAGGGATTGACCGAGGCTGGCGTGGAGATCGTCTCGACCGGCTCAACGGCGAAGACCATTGCCGAAAAAGGGATTCCGGTGACACGGATAGAGGAGCTGACCGGGTTTCCCGAGGTGCTCGACGGCCGGGTCAAAACGCTGCACCCGCGAGTGCATGCCGGGCTGCTGGCCGACCTTCGCAAGCGCGAGCACGCCGACGCGCTCGAGCAGCTCGGGATCGCCGCGTTCGAACTCGTGGTCGTCAACCTCTACCCCTTCAGCGAGACCGTCGACTCCGGCGCGAGCATCGACGAGTGTGTCGAGCAGATCGACATCGGCGGCCCCTCGATGGTCCGGGCGTCCGCGAAGAACCATCCCAGCGTCGCGGTGATCACCGACCCCCGGGGGTATGACGGTGTGCTCGCCGCGGTCCGCAAAGGCGGATTCACCCTCGCCGAGCGGAAAAGGCTGGCGTCGTTGGCATTTCAGCACACCGCGGAATACGACATCGCGGTGGCGAGCTGGATGGAGTCGACGCTGGCGCCCGAGCATCCGCCGACGGCCTTCCCTCAGTGGCTAGGCCGCAGCTGGCGCCGCTCGGCGATGTTGCGCTACGGCGAGAACCCGCACCAGCAGGCGGCGCTGTACGGTGACCCGAGCGCCTGGCCCGGATTGGCGCAGGCCGAGCAGCTGCACGGAAAAGAAATGTCCTACAACAACTTCACCGATGCGGACGCGGCCTGGCGCGCTGCCTTCGATCACGAAGAAACGTGTGTGGCGATCATCAAGCACGCCAACCCATGTGGGATCGCGATCTCATCGGTATCGGTCGCGGACGCACACCGCAAGGCCCACGAATGCGATCCGTTGAGCGCGTTCGGTGGGGTCATCGCCGCGAACACCGAAGTCAGCGTCGAGATGGCCGAGTACGTGAGCACCATCTTCACCGAGGTGATCGTCGCGCCCGCTTACGCGCCGGGCGCTCTCGACGCGCTGACGCGTAAGAAGAACATCCGCGTCCTGGTTGGCTCCGAGCCGCTGACCGGTGGTAGCGAACTGCGACCGATCAGCGGGGGACTGCTGGTGCAGCAACGTGACGAGCTGGACGCGCACGGTGACAACCCGGCGAACTGGACCTTGGCGACCGGATCACCGGCGGATCCGACGACGCTGACCGACTTGGTTTTTGCGTGGCGAGCGTGCCGTGCGGTCAAGTCGAACGCGATCGTGATCGCCTCCGGCGGCGCCACCATCGGCGTCGGGATGGGGCAGGTGAACCGGGTCGACGCGGCCCGGCTGGCCGTCGAACGTGGCGGCGATCGAGTTCGCGGCGCGGTCGCGGCTTCCGATGCGTTCTTCCCGTTCCCCGACGGCCTAAAGACGCTGACCACCGCGGGAGTGAAGGCGATCGTGCATCCGGGCGGATCGGTGCGCGACGACGAGGTGACCGCGGCGGCCGCCGGCGCCGGCGTCACGCTGTACCTCACCGGGGCACGCCATTTCGCGCACTGAAGTCGCTCACTGACGGCCGACGACCAGTGCCTTCCGTCTGCTCGTGACGGGTCGGCAAATTCTGTCTACGAGCCTTGCCGGGCGAAAGCCCAGCGCAATAGAGTCCGAATTGGGTCGGCTGAGGATGGTTCTATCCAATTCGAGAGGAATGAAATGCGCGAAATCACAAAACGAACAGCGGCATTTTCCATTGCGATCGCGGCGTTTGGATTGATCGGCTCCGCATGCAGCCACAACAACAGCAACAGCGGATCTTCATCTTCGGCCAGTACCTCCGCAGCGTCGTCGTCGGCCTCGTCCGAGACCTCGTCGGCTGCCGCGGCGACCACGCCGGCCGGGCCATCGACCCAAATCAACGGCGCCAACGGAACGCCGTACACCGTGCAGGGACCCATTCTCGCGAAGTACCAAACCCTCACCGACGCGCAAAAGAAGGACCTGGGCGCGCCGTACGACAATGAGAAAAAGACATTGGACGGCAGCGGTTCCTACCAGCAGTTCGACGGCGGCGTACTGATCTACCGGACTGGGAGCCCGGTCTACTTCGTGTGGGGCAAGATTCGCGACGCGTGGAATGCGAACCAAGCCTCGCAGGGCAAGCTGGGTTACCCGACGGCCGACGAGCAAGCTCTTCCCGACGGCTCTTTTAAGTCGACGTTCGAGCACGGCACCATCACCTGGAAGCCGGGCGATGCCGAGGCCACCGTCTCCATGAGCTAACTGGCCGTAGCACCCAAATTCCGGTTGCGCGCGAGCCGCGCCAATAGGGAGCCGGGCAATCGCTGCGATTGCCCGGCTTTCGCTTTAAGCGGACCCCTCAGTGGGAGGGGAAAGTGCCGTATCGACGACACCGTCGTAGCGTGGAGTGGTGACATCACCGAGCACCCTGCCCCGCACCGTCGGCGAACTGCGCGCCACCGGTCACCGTGAACGGGGAATCAAGCAGGAAATCCGGGAGAATCTGCTGACCGCGCTGGCCGAAGGCGACGAGGTCTGGCCGGGCATCCTGGGTTTCGACGAAACCGTCCTGCCCCAGCTGGAGCGGGCGCTCATCGCGGGTCATGACTTCGTCCTGCTCGGCGAACGCGGTCAGGGCAAGACACGGCTTTTGCGCGCGCTTGTCGGGTTGCTCGATGAGTGGACGCCGGTGATTGCCGGCGCCGAGCTGGGGGAGCACCCGTATTCACCGATCACGCCGGAATCGATCCGCAAGGCCGCCACGCTCGGTGACGACCTGCCGGTGGAGTGGAAGCACCGAAGTGAGCGCTACACGGAAAAGCTCGCCACCCCCGATACCAGCGTGGCCGACCTGGTCGGCGACATCGACCCGATCAAGGTCGCCGAGGGCCGCAGCCTCGGGGACCCGGAGACCATTGCCTACGGCCTCATTCCGCGCGCTCACCGCGGCATCGTCGCGGTCAACGAACTCCCCGACCTCGCCGAGCGCATCCAGGTATCGATGCTCAACGTCATGGAAGAGCGCGACATTCAGGTCCGCGGTTACACGCTGCGCCTGCCGCTGGACGTGTTGGTGGTCGCCAGCGCCAACCCCGAGGACTACACGAACAGGGGCCGCATCATCACTCCGCTCAAAGACCGGTTCGGCGCGGAGATCCGGACGCACTACCCGCTGGAGCTGGACGCGGAGGTGGGCGTCATCGTCCAGGAGGCGCACCTGTCGGCCCAGGTGCCCGACTATCTGATGCAGGTGATCGCCCGGTTCGCCAGATACCTGCGGGAGTCGAATTCGGTCGACCAGCGGTCCGGGGTTTCGGCTCGGTTCGCGATCGCCGCGGCGGAGACCGTCGCGGCCGCGGCACGCCATCGCGGCGCGATGCTGGGGGAGACCGATCCGGTGGCCCGGGTGGTCGATCTAGGCACGGTGATCGACGTCTTGCGCGGCAAGCTGGAATTCGAGTCCGGCGAGGAAGGCCGCGAACAAGCCGTGCTAGAGCACCTGTTGCGTCGGGCGACCGCGGACACCGCGTCGCGGGTGCTGGGCGGCATCGACGTCGGCTCGTTGGTATCCGCGGTCGAAGGCGGTTCTGCCGTCACGACCGGCGAGCGGGTCTCGGCGAAGGACGTGTTGGCCGCGGTTCCCTCCTTGCCCGTGGTGGACAAGATCGCCGCAAAGCTCAACGCTCGATCGGAGGGTGAACGCGCCGCGGCGCTGGAGCTCGCGCTCGAGGCTCTGTATCTGGCCAAGCGTATCGACAAGGTGTCCGGGGAGGGTCAAACCGTCTATGGCTAAGCCTGTTTCGAGAGGACACTCATCGCGCTATTCGGCGTACACCGGCGGCCCGGACCCGCTGGCCCCGCCGGTGGACCTGCGCGAGGCGCTCGAACAGATCGGTCAGGACGTCATGGCCGGCACGTCACCACGTCGCGCGCTGTCCGAGCTGCTGCGCCGGGGCACCAAGAACATGCCCGGCGCCGACCGGATGGCGGCCGAAGCCAACAAACGCCGACGGGAGTTGTTGCGCCGCAACAACCTCGACGGCACCTTGCAAGAGATCAAGAAGCTGCTCGACGAGGCGGTGCTGGCCGAACGCAAGGAACTCGCCCGCGCCCTCGACGACGACGCCCGGTTCGGCGAGCTGCAGCTGGACGCGTTGCCGCCCTCACCCGCCAAAGCCGTGCAGGAGCTCTCCGACTACAACTGGCGCAGCGGGGAGGCCCGCGAAAAGTACGAGCAGATCAAGGATTTGCTCGGCCGCGAGATGCTGGACCAACGTTTCGCCGGCATGAAGCAGGCGTTGGAGGGTGCCACCGACGAGGATCGCCAGCGCGTCAACGAGATGCTGAACGACCTCAACCAATTGCTGGACAAGCACGCCCGCGGTGAGGACACGCAGCAGGACTTCGACGACTTCATGAACTCCCACGGCGAGTTCTTCCCGGAGAACCCGCGCAACGTCGATGAGCTGCTGGACTCGCTGGCCAAGCGCGCCGCCGCCGCCCAGCGTTTTCGCAACAGTCTGAGCCCCGAGCAGCGCGCCGAGCTGGATGCCTTGGCGCAGCAGGCTTTTGGATCACCGGCGTTGATGGAGTCGCTGAATCGCCTTGACGCGCACCTGCAGGCGGCCCGGCCGGGTGAGGACTGGATGGGGTCCGACCAGTTCTCCGGCGACAACCCGTTTGGCATGGGCGAGGGCACGCAGGCGCTGGCCGATGTCGCGGAGCTGGAGCAGCTCGCCGAGCAGCTGTCGCAGAGCTACCCGGGTGCGACCATGGACGACGTCGACCTCGAGGCCCTGGCACGCCAACTCGGCGACGAAGCCGCCGTCGACGCGCGAACGCTGGCCGAATTGGAACGCGCACTGGTCAACCAGGGTTTCCTGGATCGCGGTTCGGACGGGCAATGGCGGCTCTCGCCGAAGGCAATGCGGCGACTCGGCGAAACGGCGTTACGCGATGTGGCGCAACAGCTTTCCAGTCGCCGTGGCGACCGTGAGCTCCGGCGGGCCGGGGCGGCCGGCGAGCTGACCGGCGCGACCCGGCCCTGGCAGTTCGGTGATACCGAGCCATGGAACATCTCCCGCACACTGACCAACGCGGTGCTGCGGCAGGCGGGCACGTCGACCCTGGACGGCCCGGGCGGCCGGCTGAACATCACCGTCGACGATGTCGAGGTCTCCGAAACCGAAACCCGCACGCAGGCCGCTGTGGCGCTGTTGGTCGACACCTCGTTCTCCATGGTGATGGAGAATCGGTGGCTGCCGATGAAGCAGACGGCGCTGGCGCTCAACCATCTGGTGTGCACGCGCTTCCGCTCGGATGACTTGCAGATCATCGCCTTTGGCCGCTACGCGCGGACGGTGACCGCCGCAGAGCTCACGAGCCTGGAGGGCGTCTACGAGCAGGGCACCAACCTGCATCACGCGTTGGCGCTGGCCGGCCGTCACCTGCGCCGGCATCCCAACGCGCAGCCCGTGGTGCTGGTGGTGACCGACGGTGAGCCGACGGCTCACCTGGAGGACTTCGACGGCGACGGCACGACCGTGTTCTTCGATTACCCGCCGCACCCGCGGACCATCGCCCACACCGTTCGGGGTTTCGATGACATGGCTCGCCTCGGTGCGCAGGTAACGATTTTCCGGCTGGGCAGTGACCCCGGCCTGGCGCGGTTCATCGACCAGGTCGCCCGTCG
>DASYBR010000181.1:0-1863 GCA_036500645.1 Mycobacterium sp.
CCGGATTTATCGAAGTTCCCCAAGTCTCCGGTGTGCATCCAGCCGTCGTCGTCGATCGCCTGCGCGGTGGCCGCCGGGTCGTCGAGGTAGCCCTGCATGACGCCATAGCCGCGGACCAGCACCTCGCCGTCGTCGGCGATCCGCACCTCGACCCCCTCACACGGCAGGCCCGCTGTGGTGGCCACGTCCTCGAAAGAGTCGCCGGGCCGCGACAGGGTGACGTTGCCCGCCTCGGTGAGTCCATAGCCGGTCATCAGCGTCTGGAACGGCAATTCGTCGTGTATGCGGCGAACGAGTTCGACAGGGATGTCGGCGGCGCCGGTCACGCCTGCCCGCAACGTCGAGAGCCTGGTCTTGTCGGGAACGGCCAGCAAGGAATGGTACAGCGTCGGCGGGCCGGGCAACATCGTGATGCGTTCGCGTTCAATGAGATCCACCACTGCGCCGACTTCGAACATGGCGACCGGCAGCATCGTCGCGCCGCGAAGGAAGGACGTGACGAGGCCAGCTTTCAAACCGAACGTGTGGAAGTACGGGTTGATCTGCAGATAGCGGTCGCCCGCGCGCAGATCGGCGAGGGTGCACCACTCCTCGTACATGCGCAGCGTCTGGGCGTGATTCATCATCGCACCCTTCGGGGGGCCCGTCGTGCCCGAGGTGAAGATGATGTCCGAGATGTCAGCGCCGTTCACGGTGCGCTCGAACGGGGAAGCGCTGGCAAGGAAGTCGGATTTCAGCTCGATCACCGGTATCCCCGCCGGCGCGGTGTACTCCTGGCCCAGGAATCCCTTCTGCACCAGGACCGCCTTCGCTTCGCTGCGGGTGATGATGTCGGCCGCTTCGTCGGTCTTGAACCGGGTGTTGACCGGCACCAGCACGCCACCCGCGGTCAGCAGCCCGAACGCCGCGATGATCCACTCCGCGGAGTTGGGCGCCCAGATCGCGACCCGATCTCCCTTGTCGATACCCAGATCAGCGAAAGCACCTGCGGCACACCGTATTCGCTCGACCGCCTCGGCGAATGTGAGGCGCAGCCGACCGTCGACAATCGCTTCCGCGTCGCCGAAGCGGTCCGCCGCGCTCAAGACCATCTCGGGGATGGTCTGCCACGTCAGATTGGCCGGCTCCTTCTCATCGCGCTTCGCGCTCTGCATCGTCGCCGCCCGGGGGGACGTGTCACACCGTGACGAGCCGACCGAGGTTGCCGCCCATGATCTTCGCCTGGTCGTCGACGGACAGGTGCGACAGCGCGTTGACGTAGAACGTCGGCTCCGCCAGCCCTTCCGGGTGCGGCCAGTCCGAGCCGTACAGCACCTGATCCACCCCGACGAGGTTGACCAGATCGTCGATGCCGTCCTCGAAGAACGGGCTGACATGGATTCGGTTCTTGACCATCTCGACGGGGTCGCTCGGGAAAGCCTCGGGGGCCTTCCGGTAGACCTCGGCCAGGCCGTCGAGCAGCGGGGTCATCCACTTCGAACCGGCCTCGACGATCGCGACCTTCAGCTTGGGATGGCGGTAGAGCGCGCCGTGGATCACCCACGACCCCACCGAGTCCTGGATCGGCCGCCACTCGTTGAGGATGCCCATCGCATTGGTCTGGAACGGCAGCATCTCCTGGTCGGCACCGTCCCATTCGGAGGTGTACCGGGAATAGCCACTGTCGCTGGAGTGCATGCCGACCAGCAGGTCGTACTCGACGACCCGTTCCCAGAACGGGTCGAACTCGGGCACCGCGAACGACCGCGGGCCACGGAAGCCGGGGACCGGAGCCGGACGGACCAGGATGCAACGCGCGCCACGCTTGACCGCCCACTCCAGCTCCTCGATCGCCTTCTCGACGATCGGCAGGGTGATAACCGG
>DASYBR010000182.1:0-9802 GCA_036500645.1 Mycobacterium sp.
GCCCATCGCGTCGTCGTAGTCGGAGAACGACGTCACCGCGACCACCGGACCAAAGATCTCCTCCTGGAAGATACGCATCTTGTTGTTGCCGGAGAAGATCGTCGGCTGCATGTAGTAGCCGCCGGACAGGTCGCCGCCGAGTTCGGCGCGCTCCCCGCCGGTGATGATCTTGGCGCCCTCCCCCTTACCAATCTCGATGTAGGACAAGATCTTTTCCAGCTGGTCGTTGGAGGCCTGCGAGCCCAGCATCGTCTCGGTGTCCAGCGGGTCGCCCTGCCGGACCGCCTTGGTGCGGATCGCGGCCAGCTCCAGGAACTCGTCGTGGATGTCGGACTGGATCAGGCTGCGCGACGGGCAGGTGCACACCTCACCCTGGTTGAGGGCGAACATGGTGAACCCTTCCAGCGCCTTGTCCTGGAAGTTGTCGTGCGCGGCCATCACGTCGGAGAAGAAGATATTCGGGCTCTTGCCGCCGAGTTCCAGGGTGACCGGGATCAGGTTCTGCGAGGCGTACTGCATGATCAGCCGGCCCGTGGTGGTCTCCCCGGTGAAGGAGACCTTGGCGATCCGGTTGCTCGACGCCAGCGGCTTGCCGGCCTCGACACCGAATCCGTTGACGATGTTGACCACACCCGGCGGGATCACGTCGCCGATGAGCGACATCAGGTAGAGGATCGACGCCGGTGTCTGCTCGGCGGGCTTGAGCACCACCGTGTTGCCGGCGGCCAGCGCCGGCGCCAGCTTCCACGCGCCCATCAGGATCGGGAAGTTCCACGGAATGATCTGCCCGACCACTCCGAGCGGCTCGTGGAAGTGATAAGCGACGGTGTCGTCGTTGATCTGGGACAGCGAGCCCTCCTGGGCGCGGATCGCGGCGGCGAAATACCGGAAGTGATCGGCGGCCAGCGGGATGTCGGCCGCCAGCGTCTCGCGGATCGGCTTGCCGTTGTCCCAGACCTCGGCCAGCGCCAGCGCGTCCGTGTTGGCTTCGATCCGGTCGGCGATCTTGTTCAGCACCGCCGCGCGCTCGGCGGGAGCGGTCTTGCCCCAGGCCGGAGCCGCGGCGTGCGCCGCATCGAGCGCCTTATCGATGTCGGCCGCCTCCGAGCGGGCCACCTCGCAGAACGTCTGACCGGTCACCGGCGTCGGGTTCTCGAAGTAGAGACCCTTGGCGGGGGCGACCCACTCGCCTCCGATGAAGTTCTCGTACCGGGACTCATACGACATCAGCGCCCCGGCAGCACCCGGACGTGCGAAAACAGTCATCTGCTCAGCTCCTCCGTCTTGCGTGTAATACACCTCACACTACCGCCGGGGTCAGAATGGCTGCCATGACATCCGAGGCTCCCCAGGACACCGCTGACCCCTATCTGTGGCTCGAGGACGTGACCGCGCAGGAGTCGCTGGATTGGGTGCGGGCACGCAACGAACCGACATTGGCGCGGTTTCGCGACGCGGATTTCGAGCGGATGCGCACCGAAGCCCTCGAGGTGCTCGACACCGATGCCCGGATCCCCTACGTGGTGCGCCGCGGCGAATACCTCTACAACTTCTGGCGCGATGCGGCCAACCCGCGCGGGCTGTGGCGACGCACCACGCTGGACAGCTACCGCACCGATTCACCCGCGTGGGATGTGTTGATCGATGTCGACGAGTTGGGCCGCGCCGATGACGAGAAGTGGGTGTGGGCGGGCGCCGGCGTCATCGAGCCGGAGTACACGCGCGCGCTCGTCGGCCTGTCCCGGGGCGGCTCCGACGCGTCCATTGTGCGTGAATTCGACATGCTGACAAGGCAATTCGTGGTCGACGGGTTCGAGCTGCCGGAGGCCAAGTCGCAGGTCGCGTGGGCGGACCCGGACACCGTCCTGGTGGGCACCGATTTCGGTGACGACTCGCTCACCGAGTCCGGCTACCCGCGGGTGGTCAAGCGGTGGCGCCGGGGCACACCGCTGACCGCCGCCGAGACCGTGTTCGAGGGCGCCCGTTCCGACGTCCGGGTCTCCGCGTCGGTGGACCGGACCCCCGGCTTCGAGCGCACTTTGCTGGGTCGAGCGCTGGACTTCTGGAACGAAGAGATCTACGAGCTGCGGGGACCGGAACTCATTCGCATCGATGCGCCCACCGACGCCGGGGTGTCGGTACACCGCGAGTGGCTGCTGATCGAGCTGCGCAGCGACTGGTCATTCGGCGCCGAGACGTACGCCGCCGGTTCGCTGCTGGCCGCCGACTACGACGAATTCCTGGCCGGCACAGCGGAATTGCAGGTGGTGTTCGAGCCCGACGAGCACACGGCGCTGAATCACTACGCCTGGACCCGGGATCGGCTGGTGATCGTCACCCTCGCCGACGTGGCCAGCCGCGTCGAAATCGTCACGCCCGGCAGTTGGAAGCGCGAACCGTTGGCGGGCATTCCGACGGCGACCAACACCGTCATCGTCGCCGCCGACGGCCACGGCGACGAGTTCTTCCTCGACTCCAGCGGATTCGTCACTGAGTCGCGGCTGATGCGTGGCACCGGCAACGGGCCCCTCGATGAGATCAAGTCCGCTCCGTCCTTCTTCGACGCCGAGAACTTCTCGGTCGCACAGTATTTCGCTGCATCCGAGGACGGCACGGCCATCCCGTACTTCGTCGTGCGCCCTTCCGGTGCGTCGGGCCCGGGCCCTACGATGCTGTATGGCTACGGCGGGTTCGAAACGGCGAACACACCCGGCTACAGCGGCGTGCTGGGCCGGTTGTGGTTGGCCCGCGGGGGCACCTACGTGCTGGCCAACATTCGCGGCGGCGGCGAGTACGGTCCCGGCTGGCACACCCAGGCGATGCGCGAAGGCCGGCACAAGGTGGGTGAGGACTTCGCCGCGGTGGCAACCGATTTGGTGAACCGCGGCATCACCACGGTCGCGCAACTGGGCGCGCAGGGCGGCAGCAACGGTGGCCTGCTGATGGGCATCATGCTGACCAAGTACCCGGAGAAGTTCGGTGCGCTGGTGTGCAGTGTGCCGCTGCTGGACATGAAGCGTTATCACCTGCTGCTGGCGGGCGCCTCGTGGATGGCCGAGTATGGCGACCCGGACAATCCGGGCGACTGGAAATTCATCTCCGAATACTCGCCGTACCAAAACATTTCGGCGACACGGCATTATCCGCCGGTGCTGATGACCACGTCCACCCGTGACGACCGGGTGCATCCGGGCCATGCCCGCAAAATGACGGCGGCACTCGAGGCCGCGAACCATCGGGTCTTCTACTACGAGAACATCGAGGGCGGCCACGCCGGTGCTGCCGACAACGAACAGGTCGCCTTCAAGTCGGCGCTGACCTACTCGTTCCTGTGGCAAATGCTGACGTCGGCGAATTCGGGATGAACATCCGCAGTGCCGCGGCGGTGCTGGCCGCCGCGGGTGCGGTCGCATGTGGCCACCAGTCCGTGCCCACCGCAGGATCCGGGCCACCGGCCGCGGCGTTGCCGCCCGCGGCCGAGCCGCAGAAGGCACCCGCGCCGAACGGCACGCCTCCGGGCGAGATCGTGCCCGTCGCCGCGCATCTCGAAGGCGTCGCCGTCGACGCCGTGACCCGCACAGTCGCCGTCGCCACCAGAGACCCCGATCAACTGGTGCTGCTCAACGCCGACTCGTTGGCTCCGACCGGCCGGGTTGGCTTGCCGGGTTCAGCGCGCCACGTGGAATTGGCCGGCCCGGGCGGACCGGTCCTGGTGCCGGTCGAGACCGCAAACGCCTTGGTGGAAGTGCAGTTACCGGGGGGCGCGGCGTCACCACCGATCGCCACGGGCACCTTCCCGCACGACGCCGCGGCGGCCTCCAATGGCACCGTCTTCGTCGGAAACGAACACGGCGGCACGGTCAGTGCGCTGCGCGATGGCAAGGTCGTGAAGGTCTTCACCGACGGCGTGCAGCCCGCCGGCCTCGCCGCTTTCGGCACGGCCGTCGGCGTGCTCGACGCACGGAGAAATGCCTTGACGGTGTACGACGCCGAGAAGCTATCCATCGTCGGCTCGACTCAGGCCGGCGCGGGCCCCACCCACCTGGTCACCGATCGGCACGGCCGAATGATTGCCACCGACACGCGTGGCGATGCCATCCGGGTGTTCGAGCCGCTGCCGGTACCGCGGGAGGTTGCGAGCGTCGCGCAGCCGGGCGGCCCCTACGGCATCGCCTACGACGCGGCGCGCGACCAACTCTGGGTCGCCTCCTCGGGCACCAACGAGGTCGTCGGCTACGACATGTCGCAGCCGACGCCCCGGGAGATTCGGCGGCTCGCAACGGTGCAGGACCCGTACACGATCGGTGTGGACTCCCGTACGGGCCGGCTGTTCGTCGGCGGGTTCACCGCTGGAGTCATCCAGGCCGTCGGGCCATAGGATCGTCGACGTGTCAACGACCGACCGCATCGAACTCACTTTGTTGGCGACCGGCTTGATCTTCGTCCTGGTCGGGGCGGCCCAAGCGCGCTACCGCTTCATCTCCGACCGCCGCGCGGGCCGGCGCTTCTACTGGGCCACCTCGATCATCGGCATCGTCAGCTTCGCGGCCGGGGTAGGCAAAGTCTGGCCGAACGCCGTCATCGTGGCGGTGATCTTCTCCGGCGTCGTGATGCTGTCGGCCTACCTCACGACGCCTTACCTCAAGATCGGCGACCGCATCTATGCGTCGTCGCCGGAAAACCGGGAGCCCGATCCGTAAATGACCCCGCAAAACTTCGAGACGTTGCTGTACAAGACGGCCGGTCCGGTTGCCACCATCACGCTGAACCGCCCGGAGCAGCTCAACACCATCGTGCCGCCGATGCCCGACGAGATCGAGGCGGCTATCGGCCTCGCCGAGCGGGATCCGGCCGTCAAGGTGATCGTGCTCCGCGGCGCCGGCCGGGCCTTCTCCGGTGGTTACGACTTCGGGGGCGGCTTTGCGCACTGGGGTGACGGCATGATGACCGACGGCAAGTGGGATCCGGGTAAGGACTTCGCGATGGTCAGCGCCCGCGAGACCGGGCCGACGCAGAAGTTCATGGCTATCTGGCGAGCATCCAAGCCGGTGATTGCGCAGGTGCACGGCTGGTGCGTAGGTGGGGCCAGCGACTACGCGCTGTGTGCCGACATCATCGTCGCCAGCGAGGACGCCGTGATCGGCACGCCGTACAGCCGAATGTGGGGCGCGTATCTGACCGGGATGTGGCTGTACCGGCTGAGCCTGGCCAAGGCCAAGTGGCACTCGCTGACCGGCCGGCCGTTGACCGGCGTGCAGGCCGCCGAGATCGAGCTGATCAACGAGGCGGTGCCGTTCGAGCGGCTCGAGGCCCGAGTCGCCGAGATCGCGGCCGAGCTGGCACAGATCCCGCTGTCGCAATTGCGGGCGCAGAAACTGATCGTCAACCAGGCGTACGAGAACATGGGCCTGGCGTCGACCCAGACGCTGGGCGGGATTCTTGACGGCTTGATGCGTAACACCCCCGACGCCCTCGACTTCATCGACACCGCCCAAACGCAGGGCGTGCGCGCGGCGGTTGAGCGCCGCGACGGACCGTTCGGCGACTACAGCCAGGCCCCGCCGGAGCTGCGTCCCGATCCCTCACACGTCATCGTCCCTGATCGCGACTGATAATGAGATGAACTAGGGATCTGCTGGCGATCAACTGGGAACCGTCCGCGGCCCGTCAAAAAGTGATACCGTAACGGTCATGTCTCGGCTTCGTTCTGGCTTGCGTGTAGGCGCCGCCTTTCTTGCCCTGGGGATGGCCGCTGTGACCTTCCCGAAGACCGCCGTTGCGGACTCCACGGAGGATTTCCCGATTCCCCGCCGGATGATCAACACGACCTGTGACGCCGAGCAGATCCTGGCTGCCACCAGGGACACCAGCCCGGTGTACTACCAGCGGTACATGATCGACTACAACAACCATCCGAACGTCCAGCAGGCGACGATCGATAAGGCGCACTGGTTCTACTCGCTGTCGCCGCAGGACCGCCGGAACTACTCCGAGAACTTCTACGCACCAGTCTCCGACCCACTGTGGGTGGCCTGGCCCAACCACATGAAGATCTTCTTCAACAACAAGGGTGTGGTCGCAAAGGCCACCGACGTGTGCAACCAGTACCCGCCCGGCGACATGTCGGTCTGGAACTGGGCCTGATCCCAGCGTTTATATTTGACGCCTTCTGTTTGACGCCTCAGTAGTGCGGTGAGGTTGCCGCCGGGAACCGGTCGGTGATCTCGGACTGCGGCCCTCCATCCTTGGGCAGCATGTAGGCGCGAACCGCGGACCGTAGGGCGCAAGCATCTGACTGGGCGGCCGGGTACGCACCTTCGTCGGCCACAGAACCACCGGCCCAGAGCGATAGTGGTTCCCACCTGCCCCTCACCCGCAGCGGGCTGAAGACGCACGAAGCCAGTTCTTCACGCCAGCGCGAATCTCCACACTCACGCGCCACGTAAGATCAGCGCGGTTGTACCAATCCGCCCGCCGGGTGCTCCTCGACGTCGTTGAGGATCAGCTCGCGCACGGCGGTACGCGTTCCGTACGGTCGCAGCATGGTGCTGGCCGGCCGTGGACGCACGTGCTGCGGCCACCAGAACCAGCGCCCGAGCAAGGTGGCAAGCGACGGGGTCATGAACGACCGCACGATCAAGGTGTCGAACAACAGGCCCAGCGCGATCGTCGTACCCACCTGGGCCATCACCCGCAGCGGGCTGAAGGCGAACGTCGCCATGGTGGCGGCGAACACCAGACCGGCGGCGGTCACCACCGAGCCCGAACCTGCCATCGAGCGGATCGTCCCCGTCTTGAGCCCAGCGTGGATTTCCTCCTTGAACCGCGATATCAGCAGCAGGTTGTAGTCCGAGCCGACCGCCAGCAGCAGGATGATCGCCATCGCCAGCACCATCCAGTGCAACTTGATCCCCAGGATGTACTGCCATAGCAGCACGGAGAGTCCGAACGAGGCGCCCAGCGACAGCAACACCGTACCGACGATCACGAAGGCCGCAACGACGCTTCGGGTGATGATCAGCATGATGACGAAAATCAATGTGGCCGCGGCAATTCCGGCGATCAACAGGTCAATGTTGGAGCCGTCGTGCATGTCCTTGTACGTCGCGGCGGTACCGCCGAGGTAGACGTTGGCGCCCTCCCACGGCGTGCCCTTGATCGCCTCGTGCACGGCCTGCTTGATCGGCTCGATGTGGCTGATGCCTTCAGGAGTCGCCGGGTCGCCTTCATGCGAGATGATCAACCGGACAGCGTGGCCGTCGGGTGAGATGAACTGTTTGAGACCCCGCGCGAAATCCGGGCTCTTGAATGCTTCCGGCGGAAGGTAGAACGTGTCGTCGTTCTTCGCTTTGTCGAAGGCATCGCCCTGGGCGGTGGCGTTGTCGGCCTGCGCTTTCGCCTGGTCGTTGAGACCCTTTGTGGTCGCGTAGTTCGACATGATGGTGTCGAGATTGTGCTGCTGGCTTTCGATCTGCGGCGGTATCAGTGCCACCAGCTTCGGCTGGATCTGGTCCAGCTTGTCCAGATTCGCGCTGAGGTTCACGATGTTCTCGGCGATCTGGTCGATGCCGTCGAGCGCGTTGAAGATAGACCGGAATGCCCAGCAGCCCGGGATGTCGTAACAGTGCTTCTCCCAGTAGAAGTAGCTTCGGATGGGTCGGAGGAAGTCGTCGAAGTTGGCGATTTGGTCGCGCAACGATTCGGTGATCTTCACGGTTTCTTTGGTGAGCTTGGTGGTTTCGTGCGTGGTGTTGCTCAAGTCCTGGGTGACCTGCATCTGCTCATGCAGAGTCGCCATCGTTTTCTTGAGCTCGGCTGCCTGGTTCAGCAGGTTGTTCGCCTGCTCTTCCTGATAGTGCTGGGTCTGCAGCCGCCCCGCGGCTTGTGCACCCATCTGAAAACCGAGGGTGCTGTGGTCGAGCGGCGTACCCACCGGCCGGGTGATCGTCTGCACCCGGCCGATACCGGGGATGTGGAAGATCGCCTTGGCGACCTTGTCCAAGACGAGGAAGTCGGCCGGGTTACGCAGGTCGTGATCCGTCTCGATCATCAACAGCTCGGGATTGAGCCGAGCCTGGTTGAAATGCCGGTCGGCCGCCGCATAACCGATATTGGCCGGGGTGTCCTGCGGCAGGAAGTGGCGGGTGTCGTAGTCCGTCTTGTAGCCGGGCAGAGCCAGCAGGCCGACTAACGCGGCGGCGATGGTCACCGCGAGAACCGGTGCGGGCCAGCGGACGATGGCAGTGCCGATGCGTCGCCAGCCCTGGGTCTGCAGTTTCCGTTTCGGGTCGAGCAGCTTGAAGAACGATGCCACGGTCAGGACCGCCGGTGCCAGAGTCAAGGCCGCGAGGACCGCGACCAGCATGCCGACGGCGCAGGGTATGCCGAGTGACGAGAAATAGGGCAACCGGCAGAAGCTCAGGCAGTACATCGCGCCGGCGATGGTCAGCCCCGACCCCAGCACGACATGGGCCGTGCTGTGGAACATCGTGTAGAACGCTTCTTCTCGTGTCTCGCCCAGACCGCGGGCCTCGTGGTAGCGACCGACCACAAAGATCGCGTAGTCCGTTCCGGCCGCGATCGCCATCAGCACGAGCATGTTGTTGGCGAACGTGGAGAGCCCCATGATCTCGTAGTTGCCGAGCGTCGCGACGACACCGCGGGCGGCGGCCAACTCGACGAAGACCATCGCCAGCATGATCACAACGGTGATTATCGAGCGATAGACGAACAGCAGCATCACCACAATCACGAGGAAGGTGACCATGGTGACTGTCGCGACGCCTTTCTCACCAGCATGGGACTGGTCGGCAAACAACGGAGCTGCCCCGGTGACGTAGGCCTTGACCCCTGGCGGCGCCGGCACCGAATTCACGATCTTGCGGACGGCCTCGCTCGACTCGGTGGACTGGCCGCCGCCCATGTTGCCGGCGAGGTACACCTGAACGTATGCGGCTTTTTGGTCGTGGCTCTGGGAGCCCGCGGCGGTCAGGGGATCGCTCCAGAAGTCCTGGACGTGCTGAACGTGTTTCTTGTCTTGCTCGAGTCGCTTGACGATCTCGTCGTAATAGCGGTGGGCCTCCGCCCCCAGCGGTTTGTCGCCCTCCAGCAGGATCATTGCCGAGCTGTCGGAACTGAACTCTTTGAACGTCGACCCGACGCGCATCATCGACTGGAACGACACCGCGTCCGTGGGACTCTGCGACACCGAGTGTTTCTTGGAGACGACCTCGAGCTGCGGTGCGATGGTGTTGGTGAGGAACACGATGCCCAGCCAGATCAGGACGATCGGCAGCGCAAGCCGATGGATCATCCGCGGCAGGAACGGCGGGATCAGTGGCTGATCAACGCGCGGCGCAGCCTCGGTGGTCTCGCTCATGCGGACTTGTCCAGGCAGTAGACGAAGGCATTGACGTTTTCGTTGGCGGGCGACTGATTAGCACCCTTGATCACCTCACCGCGCCCGTCGTGGTTGTCCACCACGAATTGGCAGGCGATCCAACTCCCGTCTCCTTGCGCTACCAGGTTTGCCGGGATGCCGGGCTTCGTCGACTTCAATACTGTGCTCCAGGGCAACGGGACGTTGAGGGCCTGCTGCGGATGGGAGTTCTCGTCGAGGTAGTTGATGGTTGCCGTGCTGCCCGGTGAGCCCCAGACCTCCAGCGTGATGGTCTTGGCGTTGAACTGGTCGATGACGTCACCGGATGAGCCACCACCGAACGAACCGCTGTGGACGCCGAAGATATCGTGCAGCCGGTGCACGACAAATCCGGACAGCGCGACGACAGCCACGATCGTGAGC
>DASYBR010000183.1:0-4169 GCA_036500645.1 Mycobacterium sp.
GCGGTTTGCTGCGCAAGCACCTTGAGCAAGAACAGCTCTTGGCACGACACCGCAACCGAAGCGCGGACGACCAAGACACCCGTGATCGTTGTCACGGTGCGCAGCGTGATCACATATCTCCATTCCGAGTCAGGCAGCGCAATTTCCTGGTCGACGCCCACGCTCTGAGAGACAGCGGCATCGAGGTCGGTGTCCAGCCGGCGGTCGGGATCACGATTGTCGACCAGCGACTCGTCCACAACCCGGTAGACCCTGTCGGTGCAGCACTTGCCGAGGGATTGCACCGCGTCAGCGGCCAAGTCCAGCACGGCATCGGCCGGGCGACCGTCGAACATCAACGACGAAAGCGCGAAAATCCCGGACAGGCTTGACCACTGAGCCCGGTAATCCGCGCCCGACTCCGGCGGTTGCAGCGTGCTCACCCTTGACGTGCCCATCGCCGTGCCCCCATGTCAGCCTGGCCGACCCCAACACAGCCGCTGTACCCCCGACCGCATCGGTTCAACCAGCAGGTGCACAGCAGGAGAACAACGATAACCGCTGTTCTAGAAACAATCTCGATGCGACGACGCCCGAATTGCCTTGTGCATCAAGGCATACGGCCGCTTTCGGAGGTGACTCAATTACCGGCTCGGCCCCCGGTTGCCAAATGCCGCCCCCAAACTCGACCTGGGAGGCCGAAGAGTTCGGCGCGTTGCCGATGCGACGCTGAGCGTCGTGTGCCGTCTCAAACGTGAAAGGAATCCTCGACATGGCAAACTCCTTGCAGGGCAAAAGAATTGCGATACTGGCTGCCGACGGTGTGGAGCGGGTCGAACTGGAAGTCCCACGTGCTGAGGTCCAGCGGGCAGGCGCACAGACTTCCCTGCTGTCGCTGCGGACGGGTGAGATCCAGGCGCGGAACAACGACCTCGACCCGGCCGGCAGCTTCCCCGTCGATCGGATGGTGTCCGACGCGTCGGTCGACGACTTCGATGCCTTGCTTCTGCCGGGCGGCACGGTCAATCCTGACAAGCTGCGGATGAACGAACGAGCGGTCGCTTTCGTCCGCGAGTTCGTCGTTTCAGGTAAGCCGGTCGGGGTGATCTGCCACGGTCCGTGGACGCTCGTCGAGGCCGGGGTCGCCAACGGCCTCATACTCACGTCTTTTCCGAGCATTCGGACCGATCTGCGTAACGCCGGTGCCACGGTAGTCGACGAGGAGGTAGTCATCGACCGCAACTTGATCTCGAGCCGGTCGCCGGACGACCTCTCGGCGTTCTGTCGGGCGGTCGTGGAGCAGTTCGCCAAGGCGCCGGCGCGTGCCTCGTGACCGCGTCGGCCGGGCCGCGACCTTCTGTGCAAGCTATTTCGCGGCACCCGAGCGCACAAGTGGTCTGCCCGTCCGAGCGTTTCAACTCGGAGCGATCGTGGGGCGTAGGGTCGTAGGAGTGACCGCGCAAAACTCGAAAACTGTTGCAGAAGCGTCCGGAACGTTCACCCTCGGCGGTGACCTCACGATCAACCGACTCGGTTACGGCGCGATGCGCATAACCGGCAAAGGCGTGTGGGGACCGCCCGCCGACCGCGACGAATGCGTCCGTGTGTTGCGACGCGCCGTCGAACTCGGCGTGAACTTCATCGACACCGCCGACTCGTACGGCCCCTACATCTCCGAGGAGATCATCCACGAGGCGTTGCACCCCTATGACGGTCTGGTGATCGCCACCAAGGCGGGGTTGCTGCGCACCGGCCCGGACATCTGGATCCCGCTGGGTTATCCGAGCTATCTGCGCCAGGAATGCGAGATGAGCCTGCGCCGCCTGGGCATCGACACCATCGACCTGTTTCAGTTGCACCGCATCGATCAGAACTACCCGCTGGCCGATCAGGTCGGCGAGCTGCTCGCGTTGAAGAACGAAGGCAAGATCCGCCACATCGGGTTGTCCGAGATCGACGTCGATCAGCTCAGCGCGGCCCAGCAGATCACCGAGATCGTGTCGGTGCAGAACATGTATAACCTGTCGGCCCGTGGCGCCGAACCGTTGCTCGACGCCGCGACCAACCTGGGCGTCGGTTTCATCCCCTGGTTCCCGCTGGCCGCCGGGCCGCTGGCCGCCGCGGACGGCCCGCTGCAGCGCATCGCCGCCGACCACGACGCCACACCGTCCCAACTCGCGCTGGCGTGGCTGCTGAAGCGCTCACCGGTGATGCTGCCCATCCCGGGCACGTCGAGCGTGGCGCATCTCGAGGAGAACGTCGCCGCCGCCCAGATCACGTTGTCCGACGGTGAGTTCGAAACGCTGTCGGCGGCCGGGGCGCAGCAGACCGTGTAACCACCGCGCGCTGCCGCGTTCGCCGCGCAATACGGTGTTCTGGTGTCCGGCGAACAGCAGCAGCACCCCGGCGGTGGATTCAACCCTCCGGAACCGACCACCAAGGGTGGGCCCGACTACGGCAGGTTCATCGATGCCGTGCGCACCTTGCAGGATCACGCCCGTGCCGTCGACGCGCCCGACGAGGTGATCACCGAGGCGGCCGACCTGCTGCAGAAGGTGTCGGCGCTGCTGAGTCCGTACGACGCCGACGAGTGGCACTCACCGTCCGGGCGGCGGATGGATCTGCCGATGCGCGGCAGCATCCTGAGGGTCCCGATGTCGGCGAGCAAGGGCGACGACGGCCGGATCCACGGCTGGGCCCGGTTCGCCCGGTTTCACCTGGGGCGCAATGGAGCCGTGCACGGCGGGTCGCTGGGGATGCTGTTCGACACCGTGCTGGGGTTGACGTCGTCGGTGCTGACCGGCGGCCCGTATCAGCGCACCGCATACCTGAAGATCGACTACCGCCACATCGTGCCGATCGAAAAGAAACTGCAGTTCGATGCGGGAGTCGACCGGGTGGACGGGCGCAAGATCTTCGTGTCGGGCCGGCTGAGCGACGGTGACACCCTGCTGACGGAGGCCGACGCGCTGTTCGTGCGGCTCAAGCCTGGCCAGCCCTGACACCTGTCCGCCCCGATAGCATGGGCACGATCGATCACACCAAATCCCTGGAGACCCCGCCCCCATGAGCGCCCCCGCACTTGTCAGTCCAGCAGCCCCGATCCGGGTTCCTGCCGGCACCACCGCGGCCGCCGCGGTCGGCGAAGCGGGGCTGCCGCGCCGGGGCGCGCCCGATGCGATCGTGGTGGTGCGTGATGCCGACGGCAAGCTGCGCGACCTGAGCTGGACCCCGGAAACCGACGCCGAGGTGGTTCCGGTGGCGGCCAACACCGACGACGGCCGCAGCGTCATCCGGCATTCGGCCGCACACGTGCTGGCCCAGGCCGTCCAGGACCTGTTCCCGGCGGCCAAGCTCGGCATCGGCCCGCCCATCACCGACGGGTTCTATTACGACTTCGACGTCGCAGAGCCGTTCACACCAGAAGACCTGGAAAAGCTGGAAAAGCGGATGCGCCAGATCGTCAAAGAGGGGCAGCTGTTCGACCGGCGCGTCTACGAATCCAAAGACCAGGCGCGCGCCGAGCTGGCGGACGAGCCCTACAAGCTCGAGCTCGTCGACGATAAGTCTGGGGATCCCGACGTCATGGAGGTCGGCGGCGACGAGCTCACCGCCTATGACAATCTCAATCCCCGCAGCCGGGAACGGGTTTGGGGCGACCTGTGCCGCGGTCCGCACATCCCTACCACCAAGCACATCCCGGCGTTCAAGCTGACCCGAAGCTCTGCCGCCTACTGGCGGGGCGACCAGCAGAACGCCAGCCTGCAGCGGATCTACGGTACCGCCTGGGAGTCGCAGGAGGCGCTCGACAAACACCTCGAGCTGATCGCCGAAGCGCAGCGCCGCGACCACCGCAGGCTGGGCGTCGAGTTGGACCTGTTCAGTTTCCCCGACGAAATCGGTTCCGGCCTTGCGGTTTTCCACCCCAAGGGCGGCATCATCCGCACCGAGCTGGAAGACTACTCGCGGCGCAAGCATGCCGAGGCCGGCTACGAATTCGTCAATACCCCGCACATCACCAAGGAACAGCTGTACATCACGTCGGGCCACCTCGAGTGGTACGCCGACGGCATGTACCCGCCGATGCACCTCGACGCGGAGTTCAACGAGGACGGTTCGGTGCGCAAGCCCGGCCAGGACTACTACCTCAAGCCGATGAACTGCCCCATGCACCACCTGATCTACCGGGC